>NZ_LJCS01000057.1:0-29376 GCF_001280945.1 Photorhabdus heterorhabditis
CCGGGCTGCGTATATTACGCTTTTTGCCCGCAGAGTCAAGCGCTTATTTGCGCTCCCCTGCCCAACCCCACACGTTTTCTTAGCGTTGTGTCGGTCAGTGGTGGCGCATTATAGGGCGTTCTTCGGCACTGGCAAGTGTTTATTTGCAAAAAACTTTCGTTCGCGGTTTTTTTCAACAAATTTTGTATTTTTGGGAGTTTTTTATACAAAAACGGATGTTATCGACAGTAATTATTCTCAAATTTCAAAATAGCTGCCAGTAATGGTCGTCTCTACTAGCAATTTAAAGAGCAAAAAAAAGCTTCCCAGAAAAACCTTTCTTAATTCTTTTCGCTGAAAAAATCGGACAACAGAGAATGATCTTATATAGTAATGTGTTAGATTAATATCTAATCAAATACTGGTTAGATAAATAAGCAGGATTATTTAATGGTAAAAACCGCTCGTAATATGGCGGGGCTACCCTGGATTGCCGCAATAGCTTTCTTTATGCAAGCTTTAGATGCAACAATTCTCAATACAGCATTGCCCGCTATTGCTGAAAGCCTCGAACATTCCCCCCTAGCGATGCAATCTGCTGTTGTTAGCTATACTCTGACTGTAGCCTTACTAATTCCAGTCAGTGGCTGGTTAGCTGATCGTTTCGGTACCCGGCGGATTTTTATTCTTGCTGTATCCTTGTTTTCTTTAGGCTCCCTTGCCTGTGCTTTATCAGGCAATTTAGCTTTTCTGGTGGTTTCCCGGGTAATTCAGGGAATTGGTGGTGCAATGATGATGCCTGTTGCTCGTCTTGCTTTATTACGCGCATATCCACGTAGTGAACTTTTACCCGTTCTGAATTTTGTCACTATGCCGGGATTAGTAGGGCCTATTCTCGGTCCTATGCTTGGTGGATTATTAGTAACTTATGCCACCTGGCACTGGATATTTATTATCAATATTCCAATCGGTTTATTGGGGATTATTTATGCTAAAAAGCATATGCCTAATTTCGCAATGCCAAAACGTTCATTTGACTTTTCCGGTTTCATACTTTTCGGACTGAGTTTAGTCATGATTTCTGTCAGTTTGGATTTACTAGGAGAAAGTTCATTACCAAGTTACATACCACTCACAGCCATGATTGGTGGTTTTATAATGTTATTTGGCTACTTGATATATGCTAGAAAACACTCCCAGCCACTAATCAGTTTGAACTTATTTCGTACCCGCACATTTTCTATCGGTATCATCGGTAATATCGTTACACGCTTGGGAACTGGATGTATTCCTTTTCTGATGCCTTTAATGTTACAAGTCGGATTTGGTTATCCAGCAGTCATTGCCGGGATGATGATGGCACCAATAGCTATCGGTTCCATTATTGCTAAGTCTTTTGTGACTAACGTACTGACTCGCTTTGGTTATCGAAAGACCCTAGTTAGTATAACAGTCATTATCGGCCTGATAATTTCTCAATTTTCACTACAATCACCAGAAATATCCGTTGTTCTTTTAGTTATTCCGCTATTTTTACTGGGTATGGCTGTATCTATTCAGTTTACTTCAATGAATACTATCACGCTGGCTGATCTGACCAATAATAATGCTAGCTCAGGAAATAGTTTATTAGCTGTAACTCAGCAGTTATCTATTAGTTTCGGTGTTGCAGTAAGCGCCGCTATTCTCCGTTTCTATGATTCTATGCCTTATGGAACAACAGTTGATCACTTCCATAACACTTTTATCGCTGTAGGAATAATGACTTTACTCTCTTCTTCCACCTTCCTGTTATTACATAAGGAAGATGGAGATAATCTAGTTAAGAAAAAGAGCACTTAAGCGCGGAAAACTGAGTTACGCTCAATTAATGTTGGAGTTAATACTAACAATTTAGGATCACTTTCCGGATTACTCATCCGATAAAGCAAAGTATCAATAGCTAATTTCCCCAGTTCATCTTTCGGCTGATGAATGGTTGTCAAAGGTGGGATCATATAAGGGGCAAGATCGATATCATCATACCCAATGATGGAAATATCATTTGGCACAGAAAGCCCAGCTTGGTAAATAGCCTGACAAGCGCCAATAGCCATTGCATCATTACCAGCAAAAACAGCTTCTGGGGGTTCTGGATGCTGCAACAACTTCTGCATTGATTCAAAACCACCAGCAAACTCAAAATCACTGTAAATTTCATATCCGTCAGGAATAACAAAGCCAGCGTTTACCATTGCCTTTCTATACCCTTCCAATCGATGGCGGGCAGGAGTTTTATCTTGTGGACCTGCAATACAGGCTATTTTTTTAAAACCACAGCTAATAAGATGATTAGTCGCCATTTCCCCCCCCAACAAGGAGTTATCCTGGATAATATCGCCAATAATATCAAATGGAGACCAGTCCATCATAACCATTGGTAAAGGAGGATAACGACGCAAAACCTCGCAGGAAGTGCATTGGTTTTCAGTACACATGATAAGCAATCCATCTACCCGTTTTTGCAACAGAGTTTCCATGCTGTGGTCCATTCGTTTGATATCACCTTCTGTATTACACAGAATAAGACTGTAACCACGTTCATAACAGCTTCGTTCCACCCCTCTTACAATTTCAGCATAAAAAGGGTTATTACTGGTTGTTACCAGCATACCAATGGTCTTGGTTTGCTTGATTTTGAGACTTCGGGCAAGCGCCGATGGCGTGTAATTCAGTTGAACAATCGCATCATTAACTTTCTTTTTTACACCATCACTGACATAACGGTTATTGTTAATAACATGAGACACAGTTGATGTAGAAACACCCGCAAAGCGAGCAACATCTTTGATTGTAGCCACTGTTAGTCCTGTTCAGTTAAAAAAACATCAATTTCATTTCGCCATGGAATAGATGGTTGAGCTCCCTGACGGGTTACTGCTATTGCAGCAGCAGAATGGGCAAATCGTACAGCAGATAACATCTCTTTTCCTTCCAATAATGCCGTCACCAATGCACCATTAAAAGTATCTCCTGCCGCAATAGTATCTACAACTTTAACTTTAAGTCCCGGAACATGTTTTCCGTTCTGACCTTTCTCACTCAACCATGCTCCACGGCTACCCAATGTAATAATTACCGTTTCAATACCTTTACTATGTAATACTTGAGCCGCTTTTTCTGCATCAGAATTATCTTTTACTGTAATTCCGGTCAGATATTCAGCTTCAGTTTCATTCGGCGTAATAATATCCACCAAAGAGAGCAACTGATCAGATAATTTTTGTGCTGGTGCAGGATTTAGTATGACTTTCGTATTATTCTGTTTAGCTGTCTCTGCCGCAAGTTGTACCGTTTCCAATGGTGATTCAAGTTGTATTAATAATGCATCTGCCTCTTTGATAATATTTTGGTAACGATGAAAATATTCTGGTGTTAATGCAGCATTGGCCCCTGCATTGATGCCAATAACATTTTCACCTTGTTGATTTACAAGAATTAACGCTACACCTGTTGTTTCCCCTTCAATAGCTTCAATGCTGGAGATTTTAATATTATCCATTGCTAATTGTTGGCAAATACGGGAACCAATATCATCCTGACCTACACAAGCAATAAATGTAATGTCTGCGCCACTGCGACTTGCAGCTACAGCCTGGTTAGCACCTTTACCACCAAAAGCAATCTGATATTGTTTCCCGATCACCGTTTCACCCGGACGAGGGAATGATTCAAGGTTTAATATATGGTCAGCATTGATGCTGCCAACCACTGCAAGTTTTGCTGTACTCATTCTTAATCCTTTTCCATCATGCCACTACTCTTAATAGCAATGGCACAGTCACATTGGCTTATTTTTTAATAACTAACTCCAACTCCACAGGAATGATGGCATCAACTTTTTCACCTTTCAGCACCTTATCTGCGGTCTGAATACCAATGATACCAATCTGATCAGGACGCTGAGCGATCGTTGCTCCTAGCTTTCCAGCTTGAACAGCTTTGATACCATCTTCAGTACCATCAAAACCAACAACTAATACATCACTTTTCCCTGCCGTCTGCAAAGCACGCAGAGCACCCAACGCCATTTCATCATTTTGAGCAAACACAGCTTGCACATCTGGATGAGCTGTCAGTAAATTCTGCATAACGTTCAAGCCTTTTGTACGGTCAAAATCAGCAGGCTGACTAGTCAGCACATTAAATTTATGCTCTTGTGCTACTTTATTAAATCCTTCGCCACGTTCACGGGCCGCAGATGTGCCAGTAATACCTTCCAACTGAATAATTTGTGCTCCATTCCCTAGTTTTTCAGCAATGAAATTGCCCGCTATTTTACCCCCCCGTCGGTTATCAGAAGCAATATGACTAGCAACGCTACCTTTATTCGCCATCCGATCGAGAGTAATTACCGGAATTTTCGCATTATTAGCCATGATAATGGCATTACCTACAGCATCAGAATCAGCTGGGTTAATTAACATCAATTTCGTGCCACGTACCGTTAGATCCTGAACATTGGCCAATTCTTTTGCGGGATTATCCTGAGAATCCAAGACAATCAAGTTATAACCCAGCTTATTTGCTTCTTTTTGAGCACTATCTTTCATGGTGACAAAAAATGGATTATTCAGTGTAGAAATGACCAACGCGATAGTGTCTTTTGCCAGGGCGTTAGCACTCATAGTCGCACTTAGTGCAACAACAGATAAAATAGCTGCCAATTTCTTCATTTTCATTGTGTTATTTCCTGTAGAGGATAAGGTTATTTACTATTTTTGTTATCAATCAAAACTGCCAACAATATTACAACTGCTTTAACGATCATCTGGTAGTTAGAAGAAATACCTAATAAGTTTAAGCCATTATTTAAAAAACCGAGGATCAGCGCACCAATTAGAGTACCAACAATTAACCCCTTACCACCTGCCAGACGGGTTCCTCCTAATACTACGGCAGCAATCGCATCTAGTTCATAACCATTCCCTGCCATTGGCTGGGCAGAAGAGAGACGGGCTACCTCAATAATACTTGCCAGTGCAGTCAGTAAACCACATAAGGAATAAACAATAATCTTGATTTTATCGACGCTGATACCGGACAAACGAGTAGCTGATTCATTACCGCCTAAAGCATAAATATAACGGCCCAAACGAGTATGGTGTAAGATGTACCAAGCAATAACAAAAACTATCAACATCAACCATACTGGAGTAGGGATACCCAATGGACGACCAATACCAAACCAGCTAAATAGATCTGCATTATCGCTGAATCCTGTATTTATCGGGCTACCATCAGTATAGACGCGAGTTATTCCACGAAGTAATAACATCATGACCAGAGTAGCAATAAAGGCTTGTACCTTACCTTTAGCAATAATTATTCCTGTACCAGCACCGATCGCAGCACCTAAAGCTAAAGCACCGACTATAGCCACCAATGCATTAACTTCCATTCCAACCAGCGAAGCTGCTACTGCACCTGTCAACGCAAGCAATGAACCAACAGACAAATCAATACCTGATGTCAGAATAACTAGTGTCATCCCAACAGCCATAATGGCGTTAACCGATGTCTGTTGCAGAATGTTAAACAAATTATTTAAAGTGAAAAAATTCGGACTAAGAGAGGAAACTACTGCTATAAGTGCTAACAACGCAATCAGTGATTTTTGCTCCAGCAGCCATTCTTTAGTAAACCAACGTTTAGATGTCGGTGATACATTAGAATTCATACTGAATTACTCCTGAATCACATCATATTGTTTGCCAACGGCTGCCGCCATTAAAGCTTCTTGAGTTGCTTGCTCAGCAAGGAATTCTCCGCTGATATGACCTTCATACATGACCAAAATTCGGTCGCTGATTCCTATCACTTCCGGCATTTCAGAAGAAACGAGTATGATGCTCAAACCTTCTTTTTTGAACTGATTAATTAGCTGATAAATTTCTTTTTTTGCACCGACATCTACACCTCGAGTAGGCTCATCCAAGATAAGAACTTTTGGTCTGGTCATTAATCCACGAGCAATTGCCACTTTTTGCTGATTACCACCAGAAAGTAGACCAACGGTCTGTTCCATTGAAGGCGTTTTAATATTAAACAACTTAATAAAGTGACTAACTGCTTTCCGCTCTTCTTTATGATTTAGACCACCTAATTTGTTACTGAAATAACGTAAGGCAGTCAGAGACATATTATCTTTAACTGACATTTCCAAAATTAGGCCATCACGCTTCCGATCTTCTGAAATATAAACAATCCCATAAGCTAACGCATCCTGAGGGTTACGAGTTATAACGGGATTCCCATCCAAAGCAATCCTCCCTTGCGTTTTTGGCAATGCGCCATAAATAATTCTCATCAATTCCGTGCGGCCTGCCCCCATCAACCCCGATATACCCAGAATTTCTCCACTATAAAGGGAAAAACTGACATTTCTCACACCGGGACCAGAAATTTTCTCAACTTTGAGCCGTTTCTTACCACGAGGTAAATTCAGGTGGGGGTATTGATCTTCCAATTTTCGACCAACCATCATTTCAATTAAGTCGTCTTCTGTTAATTCCTTTACCTGTTTTTCACTAATAAATTGCCCATCACGGAATACCGTAACATCATCACATATTTCAAAAATATCTTTCAATCGATGGGATATATAAACAATACCGCATCCCTGGAATTTCAGTTCATGTATCACTCTGAACAATGATTCGGTTTCTGTATCAGTCAGTGCATCTGTTGGCTCATCCATAATGATAACTTTGGATTCAAAACTCAGTACTTTGGCTATTTCAACCATTTGCTGCCCACCGATAGAAAGTTCAGCTACCCGCCGGTGACTGCTATAACTCAGATTCAACTTTCTCAAAAGGCGATCAGCTTCCTGATACATTTTCCTCCAGTCAATGGTACCGAATTTATTAACAAATTCGCGTCCCAGAAAAATATTTTCAGCAATGGTCATTTGAGGAATAAGATTTAATTCTTGATGGATAATTCCGATACCTGCCTCCTGAGAGGATCTAGGACTAGAAAAAGTCACTTCTTTGCCCAAATAATGAATCACTCCTGTATCTCTGGTATATATCCCAGTCAATACTTTCATCATTGTGGATTTACCTGCACCATTCTCCCCTACCAATGCCATAACTTTGCCCGGGTAAACACGTAATGCCGCGTCGGATAATGCTTTGACACCAGGAAAGGATTTACCAATTCCTTTTAGTTCTAGTACAGGTTGCATAACCACCTCAGAAAGTTACACCAGCACAAAGGATAATATTGGCATAAGGAGAATTTTCTCCGGTACGAATCACCGCTCGGCTATGTTCCATTTTCTCTTTTAATGTATTATGACTAATATATTCTATAGTGATTGAATTCCCTTGCTGTTTCTCAAGCTCTTTAATTTGATCCAATATTAATTGATGAATCAAAGGATTATGGCTAATGATCTCCTCTGCTAAAAATGCAGCTTCAACCTGCATTTCCTGAGTAACGACTTTGAGAACAGATATAAAACAGGGAATCCCCTGGGTTAGCGCTAAATCAATCCGCTGGGCTGAAGAAGGAATTGGTAATCCAGCATCACCAATTGTAATCTGGTCAGTATGCCCCAGCCGAGAAATGACGGCTGAAATTTCAGAATTAAGCAATACACCTTTTTTCATTTTTATTCCATTAGCGAAACGTTTCGCTAATTAAGCAATATAGAAAGTAACATTTAAAATGCAACATTATTGATACAAAAGTGTGATCGTCATCGAAACGTTTCGCTAATAAAAAAACAAAAAATAAACGTTAACTTATTGAATATTTGACGCTGAATCGATTTTTAAGGTAAATATTATCTTCATCAATAAATGATGACTAAAACCTATGATTAAGACTTATTTCACATATAGCTAATAATTTATTTAACCTCGTAGATAACATTGGTATGGATTATGCAAATAGCAGAAAAAATAGCTTGTTTAAGTAACTATCTGGAAAGTGGCCTGTATGAAAGACAACAGGCTATTCGTTTATGTTTGCTAGCCGCATTGTGTGGGGAAAGTGTTTTTCTACTTGGTCCTCCAGGAATCGCTAAAAGTCTAATCGCCCGCCGATTAAAATTTGCATTTCATGATGCCAGAGCATTTGAATATCTGATGACCCGTTTCTCTACTCCTGAAGAAATTTTCGGACCTCTTTCTATCCAAGCGTTGAAAGAAGAAGGACGTTATCAACGCCTAACTGCCGGCTATTTACCTGAAACTGAAATTGTTTTTCTTGATGAGGTATGGAAAGCTGGCCCAGCAATTCTTAATACCTTGCTGACGGCAATTAATGAAAGAAAATTCAGAAACGGGGATATCGAAGAAAAAATTCCAATGAGGTTACTGGTAACAGCCTCCAATGAATTACCTGAAGCAGATAGTAGCCTTGAAGCTCTTTATGACCGAATGCTAATCCGTATTTGGTTGGATAAAATTCAGGAAAAACAGAATTTCCGAGCATTACTCATTAACCACAAAAATGAAATTGATAATCCTGTCCCTGAAAACATTCAGATAACAAGTGAAGAATTTCACCAATGGCAAAATGAGATTAATAGAATAACTCTGCCAGATAGTTGTTTTGATATTATCTACCAACTACGTCAACAACTCGATATGACAGAACACTCACCTTACGTTTCAGATCGACGCTGGAAGAAAGCAATTCATTTATTACAAGCCAGTGCTTTCTTTAATGGTAGAAAGGAAATATCACCGCTTGATTTAATATTACTAAAAGATTGTTTATGGCATGATCTTAACTCTTTCAAACTGTTGCCTCAATATTTAAATACTCTAATAACCGAGCAGGCATATCAGCAAAGAATATTATCTCAGAAAATTGATTCACTTCATCATCAATGGATTCAGGTCCTTCAGGATAAAAACAATCAGCAAGCATTCCAGATAGGAAAAAAAATCCGTCTGTTTGGGCACAAAACACAATATTCTCTACCCGATCATATCAATGAAGAGAAATTGACTTTATTTCTGCATACACCTCTTTATATCCATGATATTCAGGTCAATTTCATTGAAATAGAAAAAAAGACTCTGAATGTCTGGATAAAAAAAGGTGGAGAATTACCAGTTCGCCTGAACAGTATTGGTTTTCCACAAAGCATAACAGCCGAAATTAATTCAGCATACCAGATAGAAATTTTCGATATTAGCCGTCGTTCATCCACTTTATATTTACCAGATAGCCAACACCAACAAAATGAAAAAAACAGCGAGTGGCAAGAGAGATTGGAAAAAATTAATCAAGAAATTTACCAACAACGCCAATTACTTAACCAACATAAACCATGCCTGTTTATTGAAAGTCATTGGCTTAATGCGATAGAAAAAAGCTTTATCCAACTAACAGATAAAGTAAACCAACTGAAAATAAAAATGAGAAACTAATTAAATGATTAGCTTAACAACCCTTGATCTTTTATTGTCAGTAAACGAAGGTGAACTGATAGAGGAAATCGTACTAATCCTCTTGGCTTCACCTCAGTTGGCTATCTTTTTTGAAAAATATCCTCGCTTGAAACGTGCATTGTTGAAAGACATTCCCGGCTGGAAACAAGATTTACAACAGAGGATCAAAGAAGCATTAATTCCTGCGACTCTGGCAGAAGAATTTCAGTTATACCAGCAATTACTGCCTGTCAGCACAGATAATTTTTACCTTAAACTCCCCGAAATTCTCAAAACGCTGAGCCGAATTAAATCACCTTTTTATGCAGAAGCCCAGAAGCTGGCAACTAATGCTATTGATCATTCAAATACACTGCAAACTTTGTTTATTCAACAATGGCGACTCAATTTGATACTGCAAACCACAAACTTCCACAAAGAGTTATTGGAACAAGAAAAAGAACAATTATTAGCGGAACTGGAACAGAGGCTGACACTCAGTGGTAATCTCGACCCCATTTTCAGTAAAAATGACAGAGCAGCAGGACGGTTATGGGATATGAGTAAAAGTCAGATAAATCATTCCCGAAATGATACACAGTTATTGATTCATTATAGTGAGTTTCTTCGCCAACAACCTGAACTGGAAAAACTGGCTCAATTACTTGGGCGCAGTCAATCTGCAAAATCAAAACTACAGGAAAGCCATCTTCTCGAACCATTTACCACAATTGAACGAATACCATTTACCATTCCTGAACAGGTAAATGGTATAGGGCAAAGTGATGATATTTTGCGGTTGTTACCGACAGAATTGGCGATATTGGGAATCGAAGATCTAGAGTATGAATTTTATCGCAGATTGGTAGAAAAGCGTCTACTAACCTATCAATTACAAGGCGATAGTTGGAAACAAAAAACAACATTACGGTCAGTCACTCACTACAGCCAAGAAGAAGAACCTCGAGGACCATTTATTGTCTGTGTCGATACTTCAGGCTCTATGGGAGGATTCAACGAAAAATGTGCCAAAGCCTTTTGCCTCGCATTGTTACGCATTGCACTGGCTGATGATCGCAACTGCCATATCATGTTATTTGCTACAGAAGTTGTACATTATGAACTATCTTCACCAGATGGTCTGGAACAAGCTATTCGTTTTCTTAGTCAAACTTTCAGAGGGGGAACAGATTTAGCTTCTTGCCTAACAAACACAATAGAAAAAATGAAAGAGCAACATTGGAAAGATGCTGATGCTGTTGTTATTTCAGATTTCATTGCCCAACGTTTGCCGGACTCACTAATCCATCAGATAAAAAATCTGCAACAGCATCAGCAACACCGCTTCCATGCGGTCTCCATGTCCCAATATGGTAAGCCCGGTATTATGCGAATATTCGATCATATCTGGCGCTTTGATACCGGACTCAAAAGCCGTTTACTACGAAAATGGCGTCACTGAGTGAATCAGAGCATATCTTCCACAGCTTCGCGTACTTCAGGCGACCATATGCTACATTGAACTTGACCAATATGTTTCATTTGCAGCAGTAACATCACCAAACGGGATTGACCAATCCCTCCACCAATTGACTGTGGCATATCGCCTTTAAGTAGCGCTTGGTGCCAGTCATATTGCAAACGATCTTCATCACCAGTCAATACCAATTGGCGTTCCAGTGTTTCTGCATCAACACGGATACCCATGGAAGAGATTTCAAAAGCATCCTCTAGAACGGGGTTCCAAACAATGATGTCTCCGTTCAAACCAACAAAACCATCACTGTTTGGTGTTGTCCAATCATCGTAATCTGATGCACGAACATCATGAGATTGCCCATCAGATAATTTTGCACCGATACCAATAAGGAAAACAGCGCCCAACTCTTTAGCAATAGCGCGTTCGCGTCCTTTTGCATCCAGCTCCGGATAACGGCTCAGAAGCGCTTCACTGTGAACAAAGTGAATTTGATCTGGCAGGAACGGTGCCAGACCAAACTCTTTGCTGACAGCTTTTTCTGTTTCTTTTATCGCTTCGTAGATTTTACCTACTGTCTGTTTAAGATAAGCAAGTGAGCGTTGCCCATCTCCCATCACTTTTTCCCAATCCCATTGATCAACATAAACAGAGTGGATTGGTGTCAAGCGATCCTCATCTGGACGCAATGCTTTCATGTGAGTGTAAAGCCCTTGCTCTGGCTGGAAATCAAAACGTCCCAATGTCTTACGTTTCCATTTAGCTAGTGAATGCACTACTTCGAAAGTTGAATCCGGTAAAGTCTTCACTTTTACCTGAACAGCTTTTTCATGGCCGGACAAGTTGTCCTGAACGCCATCCCCCAAGCAGCTCAGCATTGGCCCTTGTACTTCAATCAAACCCAATTTGCTTTCCAGCAGGCGGGAAAAGAAAGACTTCACAAAACTGATTTGTTGCTGCTTCTCAATAAATGACTTTTTCATAATATTATTCTCGAATTCTCTAAATGGCCCTGATGTCCTGTTAGAAACATTAAGCAATAGAATGGGGAATAAATTCAATATACTTTAATAAAAATAGTCTTTATTGTTTAAATAATTCATTTTTTAGATGATAAAAATGATGATTCAATAAAAAACGAGGTTAGAAATGGCAGAAATTTATCAGATCGATAATCTGGACCGTGACATACTTCACGCTTTAATGGACAACGCACGTACACCTTATGCCGAGCTCGCAAAGAAATTTGCCGTCAGTCCAGGAACAATTCACGTTCGTGTAGAAAAAATGAAGCAAGCGGGGATCATCACTGGTACAAGGGTAGATATCAGCCCTAAACAGCTTGGTTATGACGTCTGTTGCTTTATTGGTATTATCCTTAAGAGCGCTAAAGATTACCCATCAGCTCTAAAAAAGCTGGGCAATCTAGATGAAGTGGTTGAGGTTTATTACACAACAGGTCACTACAGTATTTTCATTAAAGTTATGTGCCGCTCAATTGAGTCTCTTCAGGATGTACTTATCAACAAGATACAGACTATTGATGAAATCCAGTCAACAGAAACCCTGATCTCCTTGCAAAACCCGATCATGCGGACAATCAAGCCATAATATAAAATTTGTTATAACCATATTATCCACAGGTAGATCCCAACAGATTCACAGCGTACAATAGCCGTTCTTGAAATCTGTTGGGATCACTATGACCACTATTACTTTAATCAGCGGCAGTACTATGGGTGGCGCGGAATACGTAGCTGAACATATGGCTGAAATTCTGGAAGATGCTGGTTTTTCCACTGAAATGCTGCATGGTCCTTCTTTAGATGAACTTCCCCAAGAAGGAGTTTGGTTGGTAGTAGCATCCACGCATGGTGCCGGAGAATTACCAGAAAACATACAGCCACTAGCAAAAGAAATTTCTGAACAAAAACCTGATCTCAGCAAAGTAACATTTGGGGCTGTTGGTCTTGGTAGTTCCGAATACGATACTTTTTGTGGAGCAATAAGATCATTAGATCAACTATTGATGGAAAATAGCGCTAAACGTCTCGGTGATCGTCTCGAAATTGATATCCAGCAACATGAGATCCCCGAAGATCCCGCAGAAGAATGGGTTAAAATTTGGGCAAACTCACTCAGTATTGAGCAAAAAACACGCGGTTGACTGTGGATAACTTATATAAAAAGCCGGGGTTAACCCGTAGTTATCCATAGTATAACTATTTGTCCATGATCGCTCTGTGAATAACTACCAATTTAGATCCCAGCTTATACCTGCTGGGATCACGGATCATTCACAGCAAATGATCCTTTACAGCTTTATGATCTTACTGAGGAAAAATAACTTATCCACAAAAGATCATGATCCTAATAAAAGATCTAATAAAGAGATCTTTAAATAAAAAGATCTTCTTTTAATTACCAGCGAGATCCCCTACTTGGTCTATCGCTTAAACTTGAGTAGAATTCTCCTCCCTGTAATGCACACTTAGCATTCTTACAACGAAAGGTTCTATCACCATGTTTTATCCAGAGCAATTTGACGTCATCATTATCGGTGGTGGTCATGCCGGTACTGAAGCTGCTATGGCAGCCGCTCGTATGGGCCGTCAAACCTTATTACTGACTCACAATATTGATACTTTGGGCCAAATGTCATGTAACCCAGCCATCGGTGGGATTGGTAAAGGACATCTGGTTAAAGAAATTGATGCACTTGGTGGTCTAATGGCAAGGGCAACTGATCAAGCTGGTATTCAATTTAGAACCTTAAATGCCAGTAAAGGACCGGCTGTTCGAGCAACACGTGCTCAAGCTGACAGAGTCCTTTACCGTCAAGCTGTACGAACAGCATTAGAAAATCAACCCAACCTGATGATTTTCCAACAACCCGTAGAAGATCTAATTGTTGAAAACAGTGCTGTCACTGGTGCAATAACCCGTATGGGGCTTAAATTTAGGGCTAAGGCAATTGTTCTAACTGTAGGTACATTCTTGGACGGTAAAATCCATATCGGCCTAGAGAATTACAGTGGGGGAAGAGCTGGTGATCCTCCAGCAATTTCATTGTCACAACGTTTACGTGAGCTACCTTTACGTGTAAATAGACTAAAAACAGGTACACCACCACGTATTGATGCCAGAACTATTGATTTTAGCCAATTAACTCAACAAATAGGTGATGATCCAACACCAGTATTCTCTTTCCTTGGAAATGTGGGGCAACATCCACAGCAGATGTCATGTTATATCACTCATACCAATGAAAAAACGCACGATGTGATCCGCAGCAATCTAGATCGTAGCCCTATGTATGCAGGGATCATTGAAGGGATCGGCCCGCGCTATTGTCCTTCGATCGAAGATAAAGTCATGCGTTTTGCGGATCGTAATGCTCATCAGATTTTCCTCGAACCAGAAGGATTAACCAGTAACGAAATTTATCCGAATGGCATTTCTACCAGTTTGCCATTTGATGTACAGATGCAAATTGTTCACTCCATGAAAGGAATGGAAAATGCTCGCATCGTTCGACCTGGTTATGCAATAGAATACGATTTCTTCGATCCAAGAGACCTGAAACAAACGCTGGAAAGTAAATTTATACACGGCTTATTCTTTGCCGGGCAAATTAATGGTACAACAGGTTATGAAGAAGCGGCTGCCCAAGGTCTTCTGGCTGGTCTGAATGCAGCTCGTTATGCTTCGGAAAAAGAGGGATGGTTCCCCCGCCGTGATCAAGCCTATGTTGGCGTTCTGGTTGATGATTTGTGTACTTTAGGTACTAAAGAACCGTACCGTATGTTCACTTCCCGAGCGGAGTATCGCTTGATGTTACGTGAAGATAATGCTGACCTTCGCTTAACAGAAAAAGGTCGCGAATTAGGATTAGTGGATGATTTCCGTTGGGAACATTATTGCCGTAAGGTAGAAATGATTGAACAAGAACGCCAGCGCCTGCGTAATATTTGGGTCCATCCTCATTCAAGTAACCTTGATGACATCAACAAGATACTAAAAATGCCATTATCGAAAGAAGCTAATGGTGAAGATTTACTGCGTCGTCCTGAAATAAATTACGAACTGTTGACCTCATTACCTCTGTTCTCACCAGGTATTAAAGAGCTACAAGCCGCTGACCAAGTTGAAATTCAAGTCAAGTATGAAGGGTATATTGCTCGTCAACAGGAAGAAATTGAAAAACAATTGCGTAATGAAAATACATCATTACCGATTGATCTCGATTATTGTCAGATTAGTGGTCTTTCCAATGAAGTTGTAGCTAAACTTAATGATCACAAACCAAGCTCAATTGGTCAGGCTTCGCGTATTTCAGGAATAACACCTGCTGCAATTTCAATTTTGCTTGTATGGCTGAAAAAACAAGGATTGCTGCGCCGCAGTGCCTAAGAGGATCTTTATTGTGCTGAACAAACTGGAATTGTTGCTGACTAAAGCAAGAATAGAAATTTCACAACAGCAGAAACAACAGCTTATAGCCTATGTTGATATGCTCAATAAGTGGAATAAAACCTATAACCTCACGTCTGTTCGTGATCCTGAGCAAATGTTAGTACGTCATATCATGGATAGCATTATTGTTAGTCCTTATCTACAAGGTTATCGTTTTATCGATGTAGGAACTGGTCCGGGGTTGCCGGGTATTCCGTTAGCTATTGTTCGTCCAGATTCTTATTTTACATTGCTGGATAGTTTAGGTAAAAGAGTCAGATTTTTGCGTCAAGTTCAGCATGAACTTGGTTTGGCAAATATCGAACCAGTGCAAAGTAGGGTTGAAACGTATCCTTCTGAACCACCTTTTGATGGTGTTATAAGCCGAGCTTTTGCTTCACTACAAGATATGGTCTCTTGGTGCGGTCATTTACCTAAGTCTGTTCATGGGCGTTTCTATGCGCTTAAAGGTGTACTCCCTGAGGAGGAACTCACTGTGTTACCTTCCGGAATTTCTGTTGATTCAGTTATTCGGTTAGATGTTCCTGAATTGGAAGGGCAACGGCATCTGGTTATACTTAAATCAAACTAATTTTGTCATTTGTCAATAAAGTCATAAATAATTAGTGATGTTGAGCACAATTGTGTTGTGTTCAACATCGTCAATTATGATTTGTCTCGTTTCAGCTTTAATTTACCGAGTTATCACATAAAAATAACGTTATCTTGATATTAAGGTAGTTGAGTTTTTAAAAATCAGATAAAGCGTTTTTTCATCAGATTCACTTTTTTAAAACAGCTAAAAATTAACTTGGTAATTTAAGTCAATAATATAATAACCTTATTTCCAATTTATGAAGTTAAGTTTTTGATTTTACTTATAATATATTTTATTTTTATTTGTTTAAAATGTTAAAAATAATTAATAAATGAAAATTTTATGTGATTTAACTCACATTTAAATTTGAAAGTATGAAATTATTAAAGATGAAGAATCAGTACAATAATTAGCTTGTAATCTGGTGTCAAAGTAAAAAATTTAAATAATTGTTCACCTTTTCGCTACTTATGGATTGAATTCATTTTGGCTGCCCGTATAATTTGCACGTTTTTGTCACTTGACACTCTTAAGCAAAGGCAGTTTTATACAACATTCAGCAAAACCTGATATGCAAAGCGTGCAGGGGAGAAAACAAAAGTCATGTCTGTATCCCTTTACAACGGTAAAATTGCACTGAAGTTGCTGTTTTTGCAGTTAATGACTTTTGTTATTCTCAGTGCGGCTTTTTGTACCAAAAGTATAGAGTGGGGCGCTTCTGCTTTTGCTGGTGGATTAGCATGTTGGTTACCGAATGCCATCTTTATGCTATTTGCCAGTTTTCAGGAAGCAAAGGAAGAAGACGTTTCTGTGCGTGTTGCATGGTCTTTCGCTATTGGCGAAGGGTTGAAAGTTATTATTACGATAGCAGTGCTGATTGTTGCTTTAGGGGTGTTTAAAGCGGCGTTTGTACCGCTAGGTTTGACTTATTTAGTGGTGCTGATTGTGCAGATCATCGCATCAGCTGTGATAAACGGTTAGGTTTTCAACAACAAAGGGTAAGAGGCATCATGTCTGCATCAGGAGAAGTTTCAACTGCAAGGGACTACATAGGCCACCACCTGAATAACCTTCAGTTGGACCTACGTACCTTTGAGTTGGTCGATCCCAACTCTGGTGGTTCTGCAACGTTCTGGACGTTGAACATTGACTCGCTTTTTTTCTCAGTCGTATTAGGGATTTTATTTCTGTATGTATTCAGAAAGGTTGCGGTTAATGCCACCTGTGGCGTACCTGGCAAACTTCAGACTGCTATAGAATTGATCATGGGTTTTGTTGATAACAGCGTTCGTGATATGTATCACGGGAAGAGCAAAGTGATTGCCCCTCTGGCATTAACTGTGTTCGTCTGGGTGTTATTGATGAATATAATGGACCTACTGCCAATCGATTTTCTTCCTTATATCGGTGAACATGTCTTCGGCTTACCTGCTCTGCGTGTTGTACCAACAGCGGATGTCAGTATTACCTTGTCGATGGCTATCGGTGTCTTTGTCCTTATCCTCTACTACAGTATTAAGATGAAAGGAATTAGTGGTTTTACAAAGGAGCTGACTTTACAGCCTTTTAATCATCCGCTGTTTATTCCGATTAACTTAATTCTGGAAGGGGTTAGCCTGCTTTCAAAACCAGTATCACTCGGTCTACGACTGTTTGGTAACATGTATGCGGGTGAATTGATCTTTATTCTTATAGCTGGTCTGTTACCGTGGTGGTCGCAGTGGATGCTTAGCCTGCCTTGGGCTATCTTCCACATACTGATTATTACGTTACAAGCCTTTATTTTCATGGTTCTGACGATTGTTTATCTGTCGATGGCATCTGAAGAACATTAATTTTTACCACAATAACTGTGTTTTAACTGAAACAAACTGGAGACTGTCATGGAAAACCTGAATATGGATCTGCTGTACATGGCTGCCGCTGTAATGATGGGTCTGGCGGCAATCGGTGCTGCGATCGGTATCGGCATCCTCGGAGGTAAATTTTTGGAAGGTGCTGCTCGTCAGCCGGATTTAATTCCTCTGTTGCGTACACAGTTCTTTATCGTTATGGGTCTGGTTGACGCCATTCCGATGATTGCTGTGGGCCTTGGCTTGTACGTAATGTTTGCTGTCGCGTAGTTTGCAGAAAAAATTCGAAACTACGTCAACTCATTAATTTGAAAGAGGTATTGTGCTGTGAATCTTAATGCAACAATCCTCGGCCAGGCCATTGCGTTTGTCCTGTTTGTTATGTTCTGTATGAAGTTTGTATGGCCTCCAATTATGGCGGCCATTGAAAAGCGTCAAAAAGAAATTGCTGACGGTTTATCTTCTGCAGAACGTGCCAAAAAGGACCTGGACTTAGCGCAAGCCAATGCGACCGACCAAATGAAGAAAGCGAAAGCTGAAGCTCAGGTCATCATTGAACAGGCTAATAAACAAAAAGCCCAGATCCTTGATGATGCAAAAGCTGACGCAGAGCAGGAACGTAACAGAATCGTAGCGCAAGCTCAGGCAGAAATTGATGCCGAACGTAAGCGTGCTCGGGAAGAGTTACGTAAGCAGGTCGCTATGCTGGCTATCGCAGGTGCCGAGAAAATCATCGAACGTTCCGTGGATGAAGCTGCTAACAGCGACATCGTTGATAAACTGGTCGCTGAACTGTAAGGAGGGAGGGGCATGTCTGAATTCGCTACTGTAGCTCGCCCCTACGCCAAAGCAGCTTTTGACTTTGCTGTGGAAAAACAATCGCTCGAACATTGGCAGAATATGCTGGTGTTCACAGCTGAGGTGACTCGTAATGAGCAAGTTGGTGAACTGCTTTCCGGTTCATTGGCATCGGAAACGTTAGCCAATACTTTCATCGCAATTTGCGGTGAACTGGTCGATGAACATGCTCAGAACTTTATTCGTGTTATGGCAGAAAACGGCCGCTTATTGGCGTTACCGGAAGTTTTGCAGCAATTTATTCAATTGCGTGCGTCACTTGAATCAACTGTTGATGTTGAAGTGATTTCTGCTACCGAACTGAGTGAGCAACAGCTGGCTAAAATTTCTGCAGCGATGGATAAACGTCTGTCACGCAAAGTTAAGCTGAATTGCAAAATTGATAAGTCTGTTATTGCTGGTGTGGTAGTCCGCGCAGGTGATTTGGTGATTGATGGCAGTATTCGTGGCCGTTTAGATCGCTTAACAGACGTCTTGCAGTCTTAAGGGGACTGGAGCATATGCAACTGAATTCCACCGAAATCAGCGAACTGATCAAGCAGCGCATTGCTCAGTTCAATGTAGTGAGTGAAGCTCACAATGAAGGTACGATTGTATCCGTTAACGACGGTATCATTCGTATTCACGGTTTAGCCGAAGTTATGCAGGGTGAAATGATCGCACTGCCTGGCAATCGTTATGCAATCGCATTAAACCTGGAGCGCGACTCCGTGGGTGCGGTTGTGATGGGTCCGTATGCTGATTTAGCAGAAGGCATGAAGGTTAAATGTACTGGCCGTATTCTTGAAGTACCTGTTGGTCGTGGTTTGCTTGGTCGTGTAGTGAACACTCTGGGCGAACCAATTGATGGTAAAGGCCCTGTTGAGCATGATGGTTTCTCTGCTGTCGAAATGATTGCTCCAGGCGTTATCGATCGTCAATCCGTAGATCAGCCGGTACAGACAGGTTATAAATCTGTTGACGCCATGATCCCTATCGGTCGTGGTCAACGTGAACTGATTATCGGTGACCGTCAAACGGGTAAAACTGCACTGGCTATTGATGCAATCATTAACCAGCGTGATTCAGGCATTAAATGTGTTTATGTTGCAGTTGGTCAGAAAGCTTCTACTATTGCGAACGTTGTTCGTAAATTAGAAGAGCATGGTGCTCTTGCTAATACTATCGTAGTGGTTGCGACTGCTTCAGAATCTGCTGCATTGCAATATCTGGCACCATATTCTGGTTGTGCAATGGGCGAATATTTCCGCGATCGCGGTGAAGATGCGCTGATTGTTTATGATGATTTATCTAAGCAAGCTGTTGCTTATCGTCAAATTTCTTTGTTGCTCCGACGTCCACCAGGACGTGAAGCATTCCCTGGTGATGTTTTCTATCTGCACTCCCGTTTGTTGGAACGTGCTGCGCGTGTTAACGCTGAATATGTAGAAAAATTCACTAATGGCGAAGTGAAAGGTAAAACTGGTTCTCTGACAGCTCTGCCTATCATTGAGACTCAGGCAGGGGACGTATCAGCATTCGTACCAACAAACGTTATTTCAATTACTGATGGTCAGATCTTCTTAGAATCCAGCTTGTTCAACGCGGGCATTCGTCCAGCAGTTAACCCAGGGATCTCTGTATCCCGTGTAGGTGGTGCTGCTCAGACTAAGATCGTGAAGAAATTGTCTGGTGGTATTCGTACTGCTCTGGCTCAGTATCGTGAACTGGCAGCATTTTCTCAGTTTGCTTCAGACCTTGATGATGCAACTCGTAAGCAGTTGGATCATGGTCAGAAAGTAACTGAATTGCTGAAACAGAAACAGTATGCTCCGATGTCTGTTGCACAACAGTCACTGTCTCTGTTTTCTGCGGAACGTGGTTATCTGGAAGATGTCGAAATCGCTAAGATTATTGATTTCGAGTCTGCGCTGCTTGCGTATGCCAGCCGTGAACATGCTGATCTTCTGAAAGAGATTGACCAGTCTGGTGGTTACAATGAAGAGATCGAAGCGAAGCTGAAAGCTCTGCTCGATTCTTTCAAAGCAACTCAGTCCTGGTAACACTATTCGGCCCGGTTTAATTAAACATGGGCCGTCTGGTTAATGAGGAGAATCAGGAATGGCCGGCGCAAAAGAAATACGTACCAAGATCGCCAGCGTGCAAAACACGCAAAAAATCACTAAAGCGATGGAGATGGTTGCTGCGTCCAAAATGCGTAAAACGCAGGATCGCATGGCGGCCAGCCGTCCTTATGCAGAAACCATACGCAGCGTGATTGGTCACCTTGCGTTAGGTAATCTGGAATATAAACATCCATACCTTGAAGAACGTGAAACTAAACGTGTCGGGTACCTGGTTGTTTCTACCGATCGTGGCTTGTGCGGTGGTTTGAATACTAATTTGTTCAAAAAACTACTGTTGGACATGAAAAATTGGTCTGATAAAGGTGTCCAGTGTGATCTGGCACTTATCGGCTCTAAGGCTGTTTCTTTCTTTGCATCTGTTGGGGGCAATATTGTTGCTCAGGTTACAGGCATGGGAGATAACCCTTCACTGTCCGAATTGATCGGGCCGGTTAATATCATGTTGCGGGCATACGATGAAGGACGTCTGGATAAATTGTATGTGGTGACAAACAAGTTCATCAATACAATGTCTCAGGAACCGACTATTACTCAGTTATTGCCTCTGCCTGCCGGAGATGATGAAACACTGAAGAAGAAATCCTGGGATTATTTATACGAACCTGATCCTAAGGCGTTGCTGGATATACTACTGCGTCGTTATGTAGAGTCGCAAGTTTATCAGGGCGTTGTTGAAAACCTGGCTAGTGAGCAGGCCGCAAGAATGGTGGCGATGAAAGCCGCGACTGATAATGGTGGCAGCCTGATCAAAGAGCTGCAGTTGGTTTATAACAAAGCTCGTCAGGCCAGCATAACTCAGGAGTTGACCGAGATTGTCTCGGGTGCTTCCGCGGTTTAACAGCTAGGTTTACGAATTACGTAGAGGATTCAAGATGGCTACTGGAAAGATTATCCAGGTAATCGGCGCCGTGGTGGACGTCGAATTCCCTCAAGATGCTGTACCAAAAGTATACGATGCACTTGAGGTTCAAAACGGCGAAGCTAAGCTGGTGCTGGAAGTTCAGCAGCAGTTAGGCGGCGGCGTTGTTCGTTGTATTGCAATGGGTACTTCTGATGGCTTAAGCCGTGGTTTAAGTGTGACTGACTTAGGTCACCCAATCGAAGTTCCAGTTGGTAAAGCGACACTGGGTCGCATCATGAACGTATTGGGTGAACCAATCGACATGAAAGGCGATATCGGTGAAGAAGAGCGTTGGGCTATTCACCGTCCGGCTCCAAGCTACGAAGAGTTATCTAACTCTCAAGAGTTGCTGGAAACGGGTATCAAAGTAATGGACCTGATTTGTCCATTCGCCAAGGGTGGTAAAGTTGGTCTATTTGGTGGTGCGGGTGTAGGCAAAACCGTAAACATGATGGAGCTTATCCGTAACATTGCGATTGAACACTCAGGTTACTCCGTATTTGCCGGTGTAGGTGAGCGTACCCGTGAAGGTAACGACTTCTACCACGAAATGACAGATTCTAACGTACTGGATAAAGTATCTCTGGTATATGGTCAGATGAATGAGCCACCAGGAAACCGTCTGCGTGTTGCGCTGACTGGCCTAACAATGGCTGAGAAATTCCGTGATGAAGGCCGTGATGTTCTGTTGTTCGTTGATAACATTTATCGTTATACCTTAGCAGGAACAGAAGTGTCTGCACTGCTGGGCCGTATGCCATCAGCGGTAGGTTATCAGCCAACGTTGGCGGAAGAAATGGGTGTTCTGCAAGAACGTATTACTTCCACCAAAACCGGTTCTATCACTTCTGTACAGGCTGTTTACGTACCTGCGGATGACTTGACTGACCCATCTCCAGCGACGACTTTCGCCCACTTGGACGCAACCGTAGTACTGAGCCGTCAGATTGCTTCTCTGGGGATTTACCCGGCGGTTGATCCACTGGATTCTACTAGCCGTCAGCTTGATCCATTGGTTGTTGGTCAAGAGCACTATAACGTTGCTCGTGGTGTTCAGTCTATCCTGCAACGTTATCAGGAACTGAAAGATATTATCGCTATTCTGGGTATGGATGAACTGTCAGAAGACGATAAGTTGGTAGTTGCACGAGCTCGTAAGATCCAGCGCTTCCTGTCTCAGCCATTCTTCGTTGCAGAAGTCTTTACTGGTTCACCAGGTAAGTTCGTTTCCCTGAAAGATACTATCCGTGGTTTTAAAGGTATCTTAGAAGGTGACTATGACCACCTACCAGAACAAGCGTTCTACATGGTAGGTACCATCGAAGAAGCTGTGGAAAAAGCGAAAAAACTTTAATACGGCTGACCGGAGGTTGACATGGCTGCAATGACTTACCATTTGAATGTTGTCAGTGCTGAGAGCCGGATGTTTGAAGGCTTGGTACAAAAAATTCAGGTGACAGGTAGTGAAGGTGAACTGGGTATTTACCCAGGACATGCACCACTACTTACTGCCATAAAACCTGGCATGGTACGTATTGTTAAGCAGTTCGGTGAAGAAGAGGTTATTTACCTTTCTGGGGGTATCCTTGAGGTACAACCGAGCGGCGTTATCGTACTAGCTGACACTGCGATCCGTGGTAAAGATTTGGATGAAGCTAAGGCGTTGGAATCTAAGCGTAAAGCTGAAGAACGCATCCGTAATTCTCACGGTGATGTTGACTATGCTCAGGCATCAGCTGAATTGTCTAAAGCGATTGCAAAACTTCGGGTAATCGAGTTGACAAAAAAGGCAATGTAATACAGGCAGTTAAAGAAAAGAAGCCAGTTGGTGTGAGCTAACTGGCTTTTTTGTATTGCGAAATATGTAGTAATTTATCTCGCAAACAGGTTTACTTTTTTTATCTTAAATTGGAGTTATCAGGTTTCTTATGTCTAACAGTGCAAGAAGTGTTGTTATCCTTGCTGCGGGTAAAGGAACCCGCATGTATTCTGATCTCCCTAAAGTTTTACACTTGCTGGCAGGTAAACCTATGGTTCAGCATGTGATTGATACTGCAATGGTATTGGGTGCTAAAAATGTTCATTTGGTGTATGGGCATGGTGGTGATCTGATGAAGCAGACCCTTTCTGAACAAAAGTTGAATTGGGTATTACAAGAGGAACAGTTAGGGACAGGTCACGCAATGCTGCAGGCAGCGCCACATTTTACTGATGATGAAGATATTCTGATGCTGTATGGCGATGTACCTCTTATTGGTACAGATACCCTTGAGCGTCTGTTGGCGGCTAAACCTGAAGGTGGTATTGGTTTACTGACAGCAATTCTGGATAATCCAACGGGTTATGGTCGTATTATTCGTGAAGACGGGGATGTGACTGGAATCATTGAGCAAAAAGATGCAACTGATGAGCAGCGCAAAATTAATGAAATTAACACAGGTATTTTGGTTGCTAATGGTGGCGATTTAAAACGTTGGTTATCCCAATTGGATAACAACAATGTTCAGGGTGAATATTACATTACTGATGTGATTGCTTTGGCCTATAAAGAAGGTCAAAAAATTGAAGCGGTACATCCAAGACGTTTGAGTGAAATGGAAGGTGTGAATAACCGCCTACAGCTTTCCGCTCTTGAACGTATTTATCAATCTGAACAGGCAGAAAAATTATTGCTGGCTGGTGTTATGCTGCTAGACCCTACCCGTTTTGATTTACGTGGCACGTTGGCCTATGGCCATGATGTAGTTATTGATACTAATGTTATTATCGAAGGCAATGTAACTCTCGGAAATAATGTACAGATTGGCACAGGTTGCGTACTGAAGAACTGCATTATTGGTGATGATTCTGTTCTTAGTCCATATACAGTCATTGAAGATTCTGAAATGGGGGTTGGTTGTACTGTTGGACCTTTTGCCCGTTTACGTCCCGGCTCTAAACTTGCTGAAAAAGCCCATGTAGGGAATTTCGTTGAAATGAAGAAATCTTATCTGGGTAAAGGTTCTAAGGCGGGACATCTAACTTATCTTGGTGATACTGATATTGGTAGTGATGTAAACATTGGTGCAGGTACTATTACCTGTAACTACGATGGCGCTAATAAATTCAAAACTATTATTGGCGATAACGTTTTTGTTGGTTCTGATACCCAACTTGTTGCTCCAGTGACAATTGCTAACGGCGCTACAATTGGTGCGGGGACGACAGTGACGAAAAATGTTGCTGAAGATGAACTGGTAGTAAGCAGAACTAAGCAAACGCATATTCAGGGTTGGAAACGCCCTGTTAAGAAAAAATAAAATAATAATCCCCACTCTACAGGCTCGGGGACCGGCAAAGCCGGAAAACAATCAGGCTCGTGACATTATAAAGGGCTTTCATCAGCCCTGTTTTTAGGAATAAAACTGATGTGTGGAATTGTTGGTGCAGTAGCACAACGAGATATTGCTGAAATCCTGATTGAAGGGCTTCGTCGTTTGGAATACCGTGGTTACGACTCCGCTGGGTTGGCGGTTGTTGATAACGAAAAGAATATGCTCCGCCTACGTGAAGTCGGTAAGGTGCAAATGCTAGCTGATGAGGTTGATAAACAACCAGTCCTTGGTGGGACAGGTATTGCGCACACCCGTTGGGCTACACATGGTGAACCGAACGAGAAGAATGCTCATCCGCATATTTCCGATTATATTGCTGTTGTTCACAACGGCATTATTGAAAACTATGAAGAATTGCGGGTTCAATTAATTGAGCGTGGTTATTCATTTATATCGGATACTGACACAGAAGTTATTGCTCACCTTGTTCATTGGGAGCAAAAACAGAGTGGTACCTTGCTAGAGGCTGTCCAGCGTGTTATCCCCCAGCTTCGTGGTGCTTATGGCGCAGTTATCATGGATAGCCGTGATCCCGGAGCAGTAATCGCTGCAAGATCGGGTAGTCCTTTGGTTATTGGTTTGGGTGTGGGGGAAAACTTCCTTGCGTCTGATCAATTGGCGCTGTTGCCTGTTACTCGTCGTTTTATCTTCCTTGAAGAAGGCGATATTGCTGAAGTAACCCGTCGTACCGTGCGTATTTTTAATATTCACGGGGAGCCAATTGAACGGGAACATATTGAATCTAATATTCAATATGATGCTGGTGACAAAGGTATTTATCGTCACTATATGCAAAAAGAGATCTATGAACAGCCAATGGCAATCAAAAGTACTTTGGAAAAGCGCTTAGGTTATGGACAAGTAGATCTGTCTGAACTTGGCCCTAATGCAGCTGAATTATTATCCAAAGTAGAACATATTCAGATTGTTGCCTGTGGTACATCCTATAACGCAGGTATGGTTTCCCGTTATTGGTTTGAAGCATTGGCCGGTATTCCTTGTGATGTAGAAATTGCCTCTGAATTTCGTTACCGCAAATCGGCACGTCGTCCGGGAAGCTTATTAATTACATTGTCTCAATCAGGTGAAACCGCAGATACATTGGCAGCTTTGCGTTTATCTAAAGAACTTGGATATCTCACATCGTTGACAGTCTGTAACGTAGCGGGTTCTTCTTTAGTCCGTGAATCTGATTTTGCACTGATGACTAAGGCTGGTGCTGAAATTGGTGTTGCTTCAACGAAAGCTTTCACAACCCAACTGACAGTGTTGCTGATGCTGGTGGCTTATCTTGGACGCTTAAACGGTGTTGATGTAGAGCAGGAGCAAGAAATTGTTCATGCATTACATGCACTGCCGAGCCGCATTGAAAGCATGTTGTCGAAGGATAAAATTATCGAGGCGCTGGCGGAAGATTTTTCTGATAAACACCACGCTTTGTTCCTTGGCCGTGGTGATCAATATCCGATAGCGGTTGAAGGGGCACTGAAATTAAAAGAAATTTCTTACATTCATGCTGAGGCTTATGCAGCAGGTGAATTGAAACATGGTCCATTGGCACTGATTGATGCAGACATGCCTGTTATCATTGTGGCTCCAAACAATGAACTATTGGAAAAACTGAAATCCAATATTGAAGAAGTACGAGCCCGTGGTGGATTGTTATATGTATTTGCGGATCAGGATGCCGGTTTTACGGACAGCGAAGGAATGAAGATCATCCCATTACCGCATGTTGAAGAACTGATTGCACCAATATTTTATACCGTTCCACTGCAACTACTCTCCTATCATGTTGCTTTGATTAAAGGGACTGATGTTGATCAGCCTCGTAACTTGGCTAAATCAGTAACTGTAGAATAGTCGTTTTATAAGTAATAAGTTGAAATAAGCCTCTGTACATTAAAAATACAGAGGCTTTTTTTTGGTCTGAAAAAAATTTTCATTATTTTCTTGCTGATAAAAACGAACTGCATTATTGTTATATTATAACATTACATTTGTGGCGAAGTTATGAAACCAAATATCCATCCAAACTACCGGGTAGTTGTATTTCACGATACCAGTGCTAATGCCTACTTTACAGTTGGTTCCACTATCCGTACTGAGCGGACAATTACCTTGAATGGAGAAGAGTATCCGTATGTGACAGTTGATGTATCATCGGAATCACATCCTTTCTACACAGGTAAGCAGAAAACTTTATCTCAGGAAGGCAGCACAGCACGATTCCAGAAAAAATTTGGGCGTTTTATTGGCAATAAATAAATTGAAGGATCATAAAAATGCAGGTGTTAAGTTCACTTAAAACGGCGAAAACTCGTCACCCAGATTGCAAAATCGTACGACGTCGTGGCCGGTTGTATGTTATTTGTAAATCCAATCCACGTTTTAAAGCAGTTCAGGGGAAGAAAAAGAAGCGTTGATACTTAATGCTAATGGTAGAACTCGCAGCTTATAACTGCGGGTTTTCTGCCCTTGTTTAACCATTTGGAAAATAGTTAGCATGAGATTTATTTGGGAAGAGAATTACATGACTTAGGTAGATAAGCTGTATTTTTTGTAAAGTAAAACTTCATGAGATATTGATTGCACGGTACAAAATTAAACATTTAGTTGTCTGCTATTGCTACAGATTTTTCCCTCAAAAGTAGTTCGTTATTTATGCTTTTTAATGTGTTTCATTGTAAATCACCATTCTGGTCATTTTTTGACACCCGAATATAGCCAATCTTTTCCATATGTAACCCTGCTGAGTACCAATGAGAGACTACCCTTTCGGAAATTTCACAGAATAGTGAGTTTTGAAAAATCTTGGTTTGGTGGAACAGCTAATTCCGGTCGGTGTGCCACTTCCCTGGCCGACTGAAATACCACCGGAAGGATGGGTTCCGTGTAATGGGGCGGCCTTTGATAAGTCGAAATTTCCGGAGTTAGCCAAGGCTTATCCTAGTGGTAATTTGCCCGATTTGCGTGGTGAATTTATTCGCGGCTGGGATGATGGGCGTGGGGTCGATCAATCACGTGCATTGCTGTCACAACAAAATTCAACACGATTACCCAGCGTTTATGTTCACGCGGCTTCTGCTGATAGGGGGATATTGGTATCACCTCCTGTTAATACGTATTCCCGTGCTTATCCATCAGAAATTATGGCCAGTGATTTTGAAGATAGTACTACCGGCAGTGGCCCGTATTACACGACAAGCACGTCATTAGTACCAAGTGGTGCAGTTGGATTATCTGCTTTTCGAGTACGTCCGCGTAATATCGCATTTAACTACATTGTGAGAGCAGCATAATGATTACAACTATTTTAGATGGAAATAATATTTTTATAGGGCCAGGTAATATCACTGTATTTAATTATGATGTAGTTACCGGAGAATATTTAGATAACAGTAAAAAATTTCTGACTATTGGTATAGAAATTCCCGTACACTCTGGTGTTGAATGGCTACTTACCGAAAGATAGGGATATGCTATTTGTCATAGTGCAAAATTAGCATGCTAATAATAGATATCTGATTATCTTGTAAAAATAGCCTATAGTATCAAAGTCCTTGAACAATAAAAAATCACTCGGAAATGTTGACATTCAAACACACTGATAATATATGGTATTACTGAGCAAGGTTAATACTTCACTGGCTTCTGTTATTGAATAAGTGACTGAAGATACTACAATAAATTTATTAAGACCGGGAGTTATCCTAACCCCGGTCATTTTTATAAGCTACGATAATGGTGGAATTGGCCAGACAATTTCTGGTGCGGTTGAAATATCAACTCGACTAAGCATTATTCGGTATTTTTTCCATTCCAATAGAATGTTTTTTTCTTCTTCTGTCGCTATATTTAAATCAATGGCATCTTGTAATGGAACTATAATATTATTAGATTTAACTAGTAACTGAATTCTTTCATGTTCTGCTTTCCTAATTAATTCTTCTTTAGTTGCGACATAAGGAAATATTTTATAACCATCAAATACCCATTTTTCATTGGTGTTTTCGTCAAACTCTTTAGGCACATCATTCTTATTAATTTCTGCAACAGAAAAACCAAGCGGTGCAAATTTAGATACATCCGTCGTTATTGCACGAATGAGACCATTATTATCATACATAATCTTTAATGTTTCTGTTGAGAATTGATTTTGAGATGTATACCAATCATTACCTTGCTTATCCTCAGGGCGCGAGCATACTTTGACTCATCTTCATCCAAAGAACACTCTTGCACGATAATCATCACTCCAGCCTGCTTTCTTGAGCTTGTTTCTCTGGCTCGGGGCGCCACAATCACATTGTTTAACCAT
>NZ_LJCS01000058.1:0-29356 GCF_001280945.1 Photorhabdus heterorhabditis
TAAGGTTCATCAGGCGCGGAACTCATCGAGGCGCAGGTTCCTTGCCTATAGTGACGCCGGATAGATTTAAGCAAGCCCAAAATTCATCAAAATGAGTGTTGCAAAAACGAGGGCGACCATAGATTTTTTACTTGTGTTGAACTCAACTATGATAACCTTCTGACATCTACCAGACCGAAGTAATGTCCTTCTTCTGTGAATTCTGAACTCATCTCTTCTGAGCACATAATGAGTAGAATCAGACGGCAGAATAATAGTGATACGGACAGTGCGCCAAAAACTACCACTTTTGTCTAAACACTGTCCTGAATAACCTAATGATAAAAAGGGCTTACTCCAAATACTTGCTCATAACCAGGGAAGCATTAGTACCACCGAAGCCAAAGCTATTAGACATCACAGTATTCAGCTTCTGTTCAGTAGGTTTAGTAATGATATTCATACCCACTGCTTTATCATCGATATCCTCAATGTTAATGCTAGGTGCGATAAAACCATACTCCAACATCAACAGGCTATAAATCGCTTCATGTACACCAGCCGCGCCCAATGAGTGGCCGGTCATCGCTTTTGTTGCAGAAATTGCAGGTGTCGTATCACCAAACACTTCCCTAATCGCCTCTAGCTCTTTCAAATCACCAACAGGCGTAGAAGTACCATGCGTGTTCACATAATCAATAATACCATTCACACCTTGCAGTGCCATATTCATACAACGAACAGCGCCTTCTCCAGATGGGGCAACCATATCCGCACCATCAGATGTTGCACCATAACCAACAATTTCAGCGTATATGTGTGCGCCGCGTGCCAGAGCATGCTCCAATTCTTCAACAACAACGATACCGCCACCGCCAGCGATAACAAAACCATCACGGTTTTTATCATAAGTACGGGAGGCTTTTTCAGGAGTTTCGTTGTATTTCGTGGAAAGAGCACCCATTGCATCAAATTCACAGCTCATTTCCCAGCACAGTTCTTCACCGCCACCAGCAAAAACAATATCCTGCTTCCCTAACTGAATAAGTTCAACTGCGTGACCAATACAATGAGCAGAAGTAGAACATGCAGAACTGATAGAGTAGTTTACTCCTTTGATTTTAAACGGAGTTGCAAGGCAAGCTGACACACCGGAAGCCATTGAACGAGTCACCATATAAGGCCCCACACCTCGCAAGCCACGGGCACGCATACCATCAGCCCCCATAACCTGGTTATACGGGGAACCACCACCAGATCCCACAACCAGCCCGCTACGAATATTGGAAACCTGACCATCAGTTAGGCCAGAATCTTTAATGGCTTCATCCATCGCCAGATAAGCGTAAACAGAAGCGTCGCTCATGAAACGCTGAATTTTGCGGTCAATTAACCCCGTCGTATCCAGTTTTACATTACCCCAGACGTGACTTCTCATTCCTATCTCTTTGAATTTTTCGGAAAAAGTTATCCCGGAGCGGCCTTCTTTCAGAGATGCCAGTACTTCTTCCTGGTTATTACCAATGCTGGAAACAATACCTAAGCCAGTGATCACTGCACGCTTCATTAAATACCTCACCTCGTTAAAATGTTTATCTGCTATCTGCTGAATTTTTATAACGGCACTTTAGCGTACACTTGTACGCCGAACAAGTCCGATCAGGATAAAATTACGAAGAAAAATTCATCTATCCCTAAATCCCAATGTATTTTCTGGTTAAAACAACAACTAACTTGCATTAAACATATTCAAACAGCAACAGATAAAAATAAATTTCAGATAGAAATCATTCTGGTAAACCGTAATACTGGGGAAAAGATAACAACATCAATACAATCCCTAACTTTATCAATTCATATAAATAGTAATCGGTAAGTTGATTTAATTAAAGATAGGTACTTTATATCTACTTAACAAGACCATATTACTGTTTATTGTTCTGTTTTCATTTTATTGTTAATACCACTTCTTTAAAAAAGAAAAAATCAGATTACAGACAACAATGAAGGTATTCGCTACTACTATGCCTGTTATTTTCATGTTTTTTTCTGATTCAAAAACAAGCTTAACAACAACGACTATAACCATGAACAAGGTTTTTATGAAAGCAATCAGATCTTTTATTTTTGTATTGACATAATCATACGAATTACCCAAAATCAAGTGGCATACGTTTTGAAATAAAAAATTTTCTGACTTTATCCAATAAATAAAGCGGTCACTTACATACAGAATAGTGGTAATTATGTTATATAACATGCAAACAGCAGGTTCATTGTAAGACTTAGCTAAATTAGGATAATTCCACCCACTAATTTTAATGAGGATTAATAATGAGAGGACTCGGTTATTTTCTATTAAGCATTGGTATTATATGGATATTAGTGGCTTTTAATATGGATATAAGCGTTTCATCACAATATGGAGGGAAAATTAATAACGATTTATTAATTGCATCACAACAGAATCACATCTTAATTGGAGCATTCATCATACTTTATGGACTAATTATAATTATATTCAGCAGAATTAAGCGGTTATTAGAACTCATATGCAAAAAATATAATAAGGATGTTTCTGAATTAATCTCAAAGAAAACACTTACCCAAGTGCCTATGCAAAATTCAGATAACTTAAAGCGAGCTAATAATTACCGCCATTATGATTTTATCGATAGAAACGCAAATATTCTTGAAAAAAGAGTGGCTGAATTTTGTAAGTTATGCTCATTTTATATTAAAGAAGTCAAACACAATGGAGGTGACGAAAAAGCAGCCAGATTCAAGGTAATGTTAATTATTGATACAATTTCTTTACATTTGACGAAAAAACTATCAAAAGAATTTAAAAAATTGTGTGAGCTTTATATTTCTTCATAAATATAAAGCTCACTTCGTTAATAGGTTTTTTTACTTATAATTAAATTTCCCCGTTACTATTACTAAAGAAACTTGTTAATGATGAAGTGCAATATGTGATGTGAGTCTTTATTTATTTTTCAATAGCATTCAGATGATTACTGCTAAATGGAGCTTATTAGATGGAATATCTCACGAAAAAATACTGAGAGGAAGTGCTTCATATTTTTTATGAGATAGAGATAGCGTTAGTATATTAGTATGAAAGTAAATAATTTATAGAATAAAAGATTATATCTTTCCCTGAAATAATCCCCCTCATCACAATGGATGCCGCTCAGCACAACTATACCCGTCATCTTTCAAGTTGCCTCTTTGTTGGCTGCACTCGCTCACCCCGGTCACATAGTTATCTATGCTCCCGGAGATTCACTCCCTTGCCGTCGCGATCCATCTTGAAATCCATAGGGTATATATCCCTTGTCAATACCTTGCCTGTACATGCATAGAGGATGGACTTGCAACTCATATTGGCAGCATATGCGTAAGTTTAGCCGTTTCCATCGGTACTTCGGTCTTAACGCTTTGAATACTGTCAATCCGAGTTAGGTGTTCAGCATGGAAACGGCGGTAAGAATGGAGATCCTCGGTAACAATTCTCAGAAGCGCATCACATTCTCCCGCCATTAAGTGGCATTCCACAATTTCAGGCATTTCTTGGATAGCATCAGTAAAATGCTGAATCGTCTCTGCATCCTGAGCCTTGAGCCAAATCCGGGCAAACAATGAAAGACCAGCTCCAATCTTCAAGCCATCAAGCACTGCAACATAGCGCTTGATGACCCCCGCCTCTTCCAATAACCGTACGCGCCGCAAGCAAGGAGATGGCGATAAACCAACCTCCTTAGCTAATTCGACATTCTGGAGCCGGCCGTCACGTTGCAAAGCACGAAGAATACGTCTATCAATATTATCTAATTTCATTGGCATTCAATTCCACTATAGTGAAAAATATATTATACAAATTTCACTATGACTATTAATAGTGAAAAATTAGACACAAAATATCATAAAAATTAGCTTAAAATACCAACTCATATATTTCTGTAGATTAATTATAGCGTCTAGCCTGCCCAACTTATTAGTACTAATCCAGTACTTCAGATGTTCTTAATTATATGGAGGCAAAATCATGCAGTTAGAAAATTTTTTAGTCTTCGCCGCTACTGTATTACCGTTAATTTGTACTCCTGGACCCGATATTATGTTCGTGGCATCTCAAGGTCTATCCGCAGGAAAAAGAGCCGCTCTACGTGCCAATGCAGGGGTCATCTCCGGCTATTGTCTACATGGCATTCTTGGTGCTTTGGGTGTGACCGCTATTGTGGCAACCTCACCAATTCTGTTCGAGGTGATGCGCTGGGCCGGCGTTGTCTACCTGGCCTATTTAGCGGTTCAGATGTTTCGTTCAGCAATACGCCCCAACAAAATCATCTTCTCATCCTCACCAGCCAAAACCTTGCTGACCAAAGGCTTCCTAACCAGTTTCCTGAATCCCAAAGGGTTATTGGTCTATTTCGCTATCCTGCCAAACTTCATCATCGCTGATGGCAACCATACGCTCCAATCCATAATTCTTTCCGCAATTTTCATCAGCACCTGCGCTCTGGTTTATGGATTAATCGGTATCGTTATAGCCGGTATGGGGCAAAAAGGCTCGTTCAGTGACTGTCATCGTCGCTGGGTTGAAGGGATTGCCGGGGGACTTTTATGTCTGGCTGCCGGTCATCTAGCCAAGAACTGAACAGCAAGTTATTGGTATGATACCCGATAATATTCAGCACCTACCCAAACACAGATGCTGACTGCTAATCAACTCACCATATTTCCAATCTTTTTTTCTGTCCGGTGGTGCATCAAGCTTAACCTCGCTAAAATCGCGTTATTATCATTAACATTGCAGGCATTACCGTGAAAAATTCTGCCATCTGTACCGCAACCCTAAGCTGGAATGATCAGGGTACCCCGATTTCAACACAATTTGATGACGTTTACTTTTCAAATCAGGATGGACTGGAGGAAACCCGTTATGTATTTCTTAATGGCAACCAATTTCCCCAACGATTCTGTACTCATCCTCGTTCTAACTGTGTAATAGCAGAAACCGGCTTCGGGACTGGGTTGAATTTTCTGACACTCTGGCAATCATTTGATGCATTTCAGCAACAGCACCCTGACGCCCCACTGCAGCACCTGCATTTTATCAGTTTTGAGAAATACCCACTGAAAACCAGTGACTTATGGCAAGCTCATCAACGCTGGCCTGAACTTGGCATTTTTTCTCAGCAACTCTGCCAACAATGGCCTCAACCACTAGCAGGCTGCCACCGATTAATTATGGCAAGTGGGACAGTCACACTAGATTTATGGTTTGGTGATATCAATGATCTGTTACCAACCATGGATTCCAGCCTTTACGGGAAGGTAGACGCTTGGTTTTTAGATGGTTTTGCCCCTGCCAAAAACCCACAAATGTGGAACGAACAGCTATTTGCTGCTATGGCGAGATTTGCCCGGCCAACCGGAACCTTTGCAACCTTTACCTCTGCTGGCGTTGTCCGTCGTGGTTTACTACAAGCTGGTTTTGATGTCAGTAAAGTCAAAGGATTTGGTCGCAAAAGGGAAATGCTGACTGGAACCCTGGCAACCCAAAAATGTCAATCATTGCCTGCACCGTGGTTTGCCCGTCCAGCCGCAAGCCGTACAGATGATATCGCCATTATCGGCGGAGGCATTGCCAGTGTTTTCACCGCTCTTGCGCTACTTCGTCGTGGAGCACGTGTTACGCTTTATTGTCAGGATGAATTTTCAGCACAAGGTGCATCTGGTAATCGTCAAGGAGCACTTTACCCGTTATTAAACGGCAGTAATGACGGACTCGAAAAATTCTTTACCTCAGCATTTACTTTTGCTCGCCGCCAGTATGAGTTGCTATCAGCACAGGGGATCAATTTTGACCATCAATGGTGTGGTGTCAGCCAGCTTGCTTATGACGAAAAAAGTAGCAGAAAAATTGAGAAAATTTTGGCAACAGAATGGCCGAATGAACTCGCTATTGGCATGAATTGTCACCAATTGAGTGAAAAATGCGGGCTGGATGTTAATTACCACGGTATTCATTATCCACAGGGTGGATGGCTATGTCCGGCTGAATTGACCAGAGCCGCAACAGAATTAGCACAACAACAAGGGATGATTTGTCTTTTCAATCATGAAATTACCGCTCTTAACCGCAACAAAGACAGTTGGCAACTACATCTAATGTATCAAGGGCAACCCTTAAACAGGCATCATAAAGTGGTAGTTATTGCCAATGGTCACCATCTCCCCCAATTTGAACAAACCGAGAAACTACCGGTAACTGCCGTTCGCGGTCAAGTCAGCGATATTCCGACAACGACAGAATTGAGTAAATTAAAAAATGTGCTTTGCTATGATGGTTATATGACACCGGCTAATCCAGCCAATCAATACCACTGTATCGGTGCTAGTTATCAGCGCCATCAGCTCGATAACGAATATTCAGAAACGGAACAACGAGAGAACCGTGATCGATTACTGAAATGTTTACCTGATGCCGAATGGGTAAATCAGGTTGATATTTCTGCTGGAAAATCTCGTCAAGGTATTCGTTGCGTTATTCGTGACCATATGCCGATGGTAGGAAATGCGCCGAATTTCAATGAAATAATGGCAGATTATCAAAATCTACCAGAACAAATCCGCACTGGGAAATCGATCTCAAATGCTCCCAGTTATTCCAATCTATTTATTATCGGAGCATTAGGTTCCCGTGGATTATGCTCGGCACCATTAGTTGCAGAAATCCTTGCAGGACAAATCTTTGATGAACCATTGCCACTGGATAATGAAACACTGGCGGCCCTTCATCCAAACCGTTTTTGGATCAGAAAGCTGCTGAAAGGCCGTAAAGTGAAAATTGAAAAACCATTAAGGAACTGCGCTGCCAAACGTTAGATATTCATATTAATTTTGGTAATGTAATTTAATATATCTTAGCTCTTGCACATAGCTCTCAAATGAGATACATAATGAAATCTGATAAGCGGAGGATAAAAAAATGGCTGCTCAAACATCAATGCTGCACGTTCGTGTAGACGATAAACTCAAGGCCGATGCAACAAAAACGCTCGCTAATTTAGGTCTAACCATATCGGATGCTGTACGCATCCTGCTAACCCGTGTCGCCAAAGATGGTGCGTTACCTGCTGGTTTCACCGCTGATACGGAAACTTACGATGCTTGGTTTTTCGCTAAAGTGCAAGAAGCACTCGACGATACACGCCAACCTGTCCCACATCAGCAAGTAATGGATGAAGCCCAAGAATTAATTGAAAGGAAACTTCGTACTAACTCTTGAATGGAGGGAAACAGCCAGAGCTGACTTGTTGACAATTATTGATTACATATCTGACGATAATCTCCATGCGGCTCAACAGTTAAAAAACGCGATAGAGAATAAGGTGGCAACACTACCAGAACGCCCACAACTTTACCGAGCAGGCCGCATTCCCGGTACGCAGGAGATGGTTGTTCGATCTAACTATATAGTAGTATACACCGAAACAACCCACACGGTGGTTATCCTACGGGTACTACATACCTCACAACAATGGCCACCATCAAACGGGATAAAAGTAACGAAAAGCAAAACATAGAAAGAATAAAAATCGCTATTGAGCCTCTGATTCTGACGAACTGCACTGCCAAACGTTAGATATTCATATGAATTTTGGTAGCACAGTTCGTTTTCTGCCCCTTAATATACCTATGAATTTCAAGATGCCGCGCGACGGCAAGGGAGCGAATCCCCGGGAGCATAGATAACTCTGTGACCAAGGAGAGCGAATGCAGCCAACAAAGAGGCAACTTGAAAGATAACGGGTATAAAATTATTGAGTTTTAGCATTGTCTAACAAGCGCTGCCAAGTATGGAGAACCAGAACCTGATCCGGTGGGGTCAGTTCTCCTGCTTTAATCGCGTTTTGGATACTTTTTTCAACACGATCATGAAGCTGTTCAGCCGTATGAGCACCTTCCTCCTCCAGCTCTGCCACCGCTAAAGTAAGATGCCCGCGGAGATAACCACCAGCAAATAACTCATCATCACTGGCGTGATCTACCATGTCATCGATTTGCGATAAAATACGCGTTTCAAACTCAGCGAGCATTATTTTTCCTCAAATTCAGTTTCATTCTACGAATACATCTTCCGGGTAAGGAAAATGTTCCGCTTTCAATGGGGACGTATTGTAGAACGATTGCAGTCCTTGAATAAAGCACTCCGCTCTTGCCGGTATCCCTTCTGCTAAGTAGTCCATAATCTGAGCATGAACTTTACGTTGAAAAGTCAATCTGTCAGGCTCAAAATTCCCTTCTAGATTGTCACAACTGACATTGAACGGAAAACCTGCGGCGGTACAAAACAACCAGTCAAGTGCTTGCGGTTTAATTTCTACTTTCTCAAATTCACTTTGTGTCTGTGCATCACGCCCATCCGGGCAATACCAATAGCCAAAATCCACTAATTTCCTGCGCTCTCTACCCGCAATGCACCAATGAGCAATCTCATGCAAAGCACTGGCATAGAAGCCATGAGCAAATACAATTCGGTTATAGGGAGTCTCTTCATCCGCTGGCAGATAAATAGGTTCGTCGTCACCTTTGACTAAACATGTGTTGTATTCTTCGCCAAAACAGCGATTAAAAATATCAATAAGTTGTTGATAGTTATGCGTTGTCATGAATTAAAAACAAAATCCTGAATCAAAAATAAAATGCCAACCAAGTACGGATTGTATCGCCGTGATTATCATTCAGTAATTTAATACTCATCAAAAAAGAGATAGTTACAATCATCGGACGAATAAGCTTTTGACCATGTGTCAAAACCAAACTTGCGCCCAACCGTGCACCAATCACCTGCCCTGCCAGCATCACCAGACCCAATACCCATAAAACCTGACCACCAAGGATAAAAAGCACCAGTGAACCCATGTTAGAAGCAAAGTTCAATACCTTGGCATGAGCTGTAGATTTCGCCAGGTTATAGCCGCACAGGGCAACGTAAGCTAACGCATAAAATGAGCCAACACCGGGGCCAAATACGCCATCATATAAACCCAATCCACCCCCGACAAGACAGGCAAATGCCACTGGAGTTAAGCGACGATGGCGATCTTCCTTGCCAATTGCCGGAGTCAAAAGAAAATACAGACCAATAATAATGACCAGAACCGGTAATAGCTGACTGAGGAAATCTGGTTTCATAAACTGGACAATAATTGCACCAGCCATTGAGCCAAACAGCGTCATCAGTATGGCAAAGCGCTGAGACTTGAGATCAACCGCACCATAACGGACAAAATAGAGACTAGCAGAGAAAGAACCTCCCACTGCCTGTAACTTATTTGTCGCCAATGCCTGAACCGGAGAGACACCCACTGAAAGCAATGCAGGAATGGTTAGCAAACCACCACCACCAGAAATCGAGTCAATAAATCCAGCAATCACCGCAACCAGAAAGAGCAGACCATAAACTTCTGCCCCTGATAATAACCAATCCATACTTTATCCCATCAAGAGAAATTGCTTATCAACATTAAGCTACCCATTTCAACCATCCGGGATAAGGCTAGCTTCATCCTCCGCTCACCAACCAGGAAGTCTGGATTCGACATCAGCACACTGCGCTCTCTGACGTAATAAATGATCCATCAGAACAATAGCCATCATTGCTTCTGCAATCGGTACTGCACGGATGCCAACACAAGGATCATGGCGGCCACGAGTCACCATTTCCACTTCTTCACCCTGGCGGTTAATCGTTTTGCCCGGCACCATGATGCTGGAAGTTGGCTTCAGCGCAATACGAGCAACAATTGGCTGACTACTGCTGATTCCACCAAGAATTCCACCCGCATGATTACTAGTGAACCCCTGAGCGGTAATTTCATCCCTGTTTTCGCTGCCACGTAAACTAATCACACCGAAACCATCACCAATTTCAACACCTTTTACTGCATTAATACTCATCAGCGCATGAGCAATATCTGCATCAAGACGGTCGAAAACAGGTTCTCCCAGTCCAGCCGGAACATTTTCTGCCACAACCGTCACTTTCGCACCAATGGAATCACCGGCTTTTTTCAATTCACGCATCAAGGCATCAAGTTGTTCAAGTTTGGTTTCATCAGGGCTGAAGAATGGGTTTTGTTCCACCTGTCCCCAATCTTTCAATGCACAATGGACATTTCCCATTTGACTCAGGTAAGCACGGACACGAATGCCATATTTATCCAGTAAATATTTTTTCGCTATTGCACCTGCTGCAACACGCATTGCGGTTTCGCGGGCAGAAGAACGGCCACCACCGCGATAATCACGAACACCATATTTTTGTTCATAAGTATAATCGGCATGCCCCGGACGAAATACATCTTTAATAACACTGTAATCCTGAGAACGCTGGTCAGTATTTTCAATGAGTAAACCGATACTGGTACCGGTTGTTATCCCTTCAAATACCCCCGAAAGAATACGCACCTGGTCCGGCTCACGGCGCTGCGTTGTATAACGGGAAGTTCCCGGGCGACGCCTGTCTAAATCAACTTGTAAATCGGCTTCTGTGATTGCAATACCCGGCGGTACACCATCGACAATACATCCCAACGCCAAACCGTGGGATTCGCCAAAAGTGGTGACCCGGAAAAATTGCCCGATACTATTTCCAGCCATCCCAATTCCTTCCTGTTAATTGTTCTTTTATTTAACCCGGTAAACAGCAATAACAACTCATCCAACTATCAGTCTTTGAATAAACGAAAATGCTCATGATGTTCGACGAGTTGCTCGCGCGTCATCATAAATACACCGTCACCACCGTATTCAAACTCCAACCAGGTAAATGGCACATCAGGATATTGTTCTATCAAATGCACCATACTGTTACCAACTTCACAAATCAGTACCCCCTGCTCTGTCAGAAAATCTGGGGCAGTTGCCAAAATACGGCGTGCGAGTTTCAAACCATCGGAACCTGCCGCCAGACCTAACTCAGGCTCACAGCGGAACTCTTGCGGTAAATCGCTCATATCTTCAGCATCGACATAAGGCGGATTAGTGACGATAAGGTTATATTTGACAGGTGGCATATCACGGAATAGATCAGAACGGATAGGAATGACCCGGTGTTCAAGGTTGTGATTCTGAATATTCTGTTCAGTTACTGCCAGCACATCTGCGGAAATGTCCACTGCATCGACTTCCGCTTCCGGGAAAGCATAAGCACAAGCAATGGCAATACAACCGCTACCAGTGCAGAGATCAAGAATATTTGCGGGTTCGTCAGGGATCAATCCTGCAAACTCATTATTAATCAATTCACCAATCGGTGAACGCGGCACCAGAACCCGCTCATCAACATAAAATTCATGACCACAGAACCATGCCCGATGAGTCAAATAAGCAACCGGAATACGCTCATTAATACGGCGAATAACCCGCTCGACAATACGATGACGCTCAGTTGATGTTAATCGCGCTGTCAGCATTTCCTGTGGAATATCCAGCGGCAGAAACAGTGATGGAAGAACCAGTTGCAGCGCTTCATCCCATGGATTATCTGTACCGTGTCCGTAATAAATATTCGCCGCATTAAACCGGCTGACAGACCAGCGCAACATATCCTTAATGGTATATAATTCGGCCACTGCCTCATCGATAAAAATCTTGTCCAAAAGCCCCTCCAACCCTGTAAACTCATTGACCCGTTAGTTTGCCACGATCATTGAGACAAATCAGCTTTCCTGTCAGACTAATGACAGAGAATTTTAGTACAGGTGTTTTATTACAGATTTTTGACTCATTCTGCGGAAATCGTCTTATGAATGGTAAATAAGACGATTTCTACATAATTTATACCCAATAGATTTCAATTTGCAACGCGGCGGCAAGTGAACACAGCCAACAAAGCAGCAACTTGAAGGATGAAGGGTATATATCATATTTTCTTAGCAGAACGAGGGGTAACGGCGGTTACATTGTGCCGTATCCATAAATAATAGATGGCGGTTAACAAGAGTATCCATATTCCACCCACATAGAATGCGATTCGTGTATCTGGGAAATAACTGAGAATAGCAATAATAAATATCATAAACACAATAGTCAGTATCGGTGCAACAGGCCACATCGGTACTGGAAATTGTAATTTTTGTGCTTCTTCTGGTGACATCTTTCTACGCATAGCAAATTGAGAGAGCAAAATCATTAACCAGACCCATACCGTAGCAAAAGTGGCAATCGAAGCAATGATTACGAACACCCGTTCAGGGAGCAAGTAATTAAGTACGACAGCACACAACAGCGCCAGCGTCATAATCATGATAGTCACCCAAGGCACACCATTACGGCTTAGACTCATAAATTTTTTATGCGCTAACCCTTTCTCAGCCATGCCGTACATCATACGACCTGCACCAAAAATATCACTGTTGATAGCCGAAATCGCAGCGGTAATAACGATAATATTTAGAATATTCGCCGCCGAACTAATTCCCAATCCCTGAAATATTGCAACAAATGGACTGCCTTCCTGACCGATGCTGCTCCAGGGGTAAATTGCCATCAATACAAAAATAGTCAGTACATAGAACAGTAGAATACGCAGCGGGATAGAGTTAATCGCTTGCGGGATCATTTTCGCCGGATTTTTAGCTTCACTAGATGTGATACCGATGATTTCAATACCACCGAAAGCAAACATAACGACGGCTAAAGACTCAATAACGCCACCAAATCCGTTAGGCATAAATCCGCCGTGTTGCCACAGATTCTGTACTCCGGTTGCCTGAAAATGGCCACTAAAACCAAATAAAATAATACCTGCTCCGGCAATAATCATTGCGCTGATCGCTGCTACTTTCAGAATCGACAACCAGAATTCCATTTCGCCAAATACTTTGACTTTACAAAGATTAAGCGCGCCAATAATGAAAATAATACTGAGTACCCATATCCAACGCGGTACTTCTGGATACCACAGCCCCATATAAATACCGAAAGCCGTTACATCCGCCAGACAAACTATGATCATTTCGAAAGTATAAGTCCAGCCAGTAATAAATCCCGATAACGGACCCAGGTATTGATGAGCGTAGCTGGCAAAAGAACCGGCATCCGGTTTATGGACCGCCATCTCTCCCAGAGCGCGCATGACCATAAAAACCGCAGCACCTCCCACTAAATAAGCTAACAATACCGCCGGACCTGCAATTTTTATTGCTTCAGCAGAACCATAGAAAAGACCCGTGCCAATTGCAGAACCCAACGCCATGAACCGAATATGACGGGCGTTGAGTCCTCGTTCTAGTTGTAATGAGGCTTGCATGATTTACCCTCTTATCTTTTATTATTGGGTTTTATACCCTTCATCCTTCAAGTTGCTGCTTTGTTGGCTACTTTCACTTACCCCAGCCACATCGTTATCTATGCTCCTGGGGATGCGTTCACTGGCCACCGCACTGCAATTTGAAATCTATTGGGTATATGAAATATAAATGCAACAATTAGGCCGGACAGAAGCCGGCCATCGGTTTATTTAACGATTATTTTTAGTCTGTAATATCTGTCCAGAAGGAAGTAGTGAGGAAAGGTGTTGCTCAGCCAATAGTTGTACAGCAGCAGCAATATCCGGCGCAAAAAAACGATCTTGATCGTAATAATCTACCTTTTCCCGCAGAATACAGCGCGCTTTTTCCAGAACCGGGCTACTTTTCAAACCATTCCGAAAGTCGATTCCCTGACAGGCAGATAGCCATTCAATTGCCAGAATACCCCTAGTATTTTCTGCCATCTCCCATAAACGACGCCCAGCAGCCGGGGCCATTGAGACATGATCTTCCTGATTGGCCGAAGTCGGTAAACTGTCAACACTGGCAGGATGTGCCAACGCTTTATTTTCACTCGCAAGCGCCGCCGCTGTCACCTGAGCAATCATAAAGCCCGAATTCACACCACCGTTATCAACCAGAAAAGGAGGAAGCTGTGACATATGCGAATCCATCAACAACGCAATCCGCCGTTCTGATAATGCACCTATTTCTGCCAATACCAGCGCCAGATTATCAGACGCCATTGCAACAGGTTCAGCATGGAAGTTACCACCGGAAATCACTTCACCTTGTTCAGCAAATACTAATGGGTTATCAGATACGGCATTCGCTTCAATCAGGATAACATCGGCAGCATGGCGCAATTGAGTCAGACAAGCTCCCATGACCTGTGGCTGACAACGTAATGAATAAGGGTCCTGTACCTTGGGGCAATTTATATGAGAATCTGATAGTTCACTGCTTTTTTCTAATACATAACGATACAATGTAGCAACATCAATCTGCCCCTGTTGCCCCCGAACCGCATGTACACGCGCATCAAATGGTTTGCGAGAACCCAACGCCGCTTCGACAGATAAAGAACCGCAAACTATTGCTGCCACTAACAGATCTTCTGCCTCAAATAATCCACGTAAAGCAAAAGCAGTAGATACTTGAGTACCATTGAGCAATGCCAAGCCTTCTTTAGCTGCCAATGTAATGGGTTGTAAATTGGCTTTTGCCAGAGCTTCTTTAGCTGGCAACCACTCGCCCTGATAATGAGCCTGCCCTTCCCCAAGTAATAACAAGCTCATATGTGCCAACGGTGCCAAATCACCAGAAGCCCCCACCGATCCTTTACAGGGAATATGAGGATAAATTTCCGCATTAACTAACGCAATTAATGCCTGAATAACTTCAAGACGAATACCAGAGTAACCACGGGAAAGACTGTTAATCTTCAATACCATGATCAACCGGGTCATATTATCGTCCAACGCTTCACCTATCCCAGCGGCATGAGATACGACAAGCGAACGTTGTAATTTTTCTAAATTATCTTCTTCAATCCGTGTACTGGCTAATAGTCCGAATCCGGTATTAATTCCGTAAGCAGTGCGATTTTCAGCAATAATAGCGTTAACACATTCCACGCTGCGTTCAATAGCAGGAAAAGTCTGGCTATCCAGCGTTATTTTTACCGGTTGTAGATAAACCTGACGTAATTCATCAAGGGTCAATTTGCCTGGGTAAATAGTTAACTGTTTCATAATGTTCCTTATTTTGTATTGAGCATCGGCAAATCTAATCCTTGCTCTTTGGCACAATGGATAGCGATTTCATAACCTGCATCAGCATGACGCATAACTCCGGTAGCTGGATCGTTGTGTAGTACCCTGGCTATACGCTCAGCGGCTTCATCAGTTCCATCACAAACAATCACCATACCGGCATGTTGTGAGAAACCCATACCAACACCACCGCCATGATGCAGAGAAACCCAGGTAGCACCGCTAGCAGTGTTAAGCAAAGCATTCAACAGCGGCCAATCTGAAACTGCATCAGAGCCATCACACATAGATTCGGTTTCGCGATTCGGGCTGGAGACAGAACCGGAATCCAGATGGTCGCGCCCAATGACAATAGGCGCAGAAAGTTCACCACTGCGTACCATTTCATTAAAAGCTAACCCCAGCCTGGCTCGTTCCCCTAAACCAACCCAGCAAATACGAGCGGGCAATCCCTGAAAGCTAATGCGTTCCCTTGCCATATCCAGCCAGCGATGCAAATGTTTGTCATCAGGGAGCAATTCTTTAACTTTGGCGTCAGTTTTGTAGATATCCTGTGGATCGCCAGAAAGTGCTACCCAACGGAAGGGACCAATACCACGACAGAATAACGGGCGAATATAAGCGGGAACAAAGCCAGGAAAATCGAAAGCATTTTCTACGCCGACCTCATACGCCATTTGGCGAATATTGTTGCCGTAATCAAAAACAGGAATACCCCATTGCTGGAAAGTCAACATCGCCTTAACATGTTCTGCCATTGAAGATTTTGCTGCTTCGATAACTTCTGCTGGTGCTGAAATAGCACGTTGGCGATATTCTTCCCAACTCCAGTTTTTAGGCAGATAGCCGTTGAGAGGATCATGTGAACTTGTCTGGTCTGTGACCAAATCCGGGCGTACACCACGACGAACTACTTCTGGCAAGATTTCAGCAACATTACCGCACAATGCGATAGAGACGGCTTTACCTTCCAGAGTGTATTTTTCGATCCTAGCCAGCGCATCATCCAGATCTTTCGCTTGTTCATCAACATAACGAGTACGCAAGCGGAAATCGATCCGGCTTTGTTGACATTCAATATTCAACGAACAGGCTCCGGCTAATGTTGCAGCCAGTGGTTGTGCCCCGCCCATACCACCTAAACCAGCGGTTAGTACCCAACGTCCTTGTAAATTACCGTTATAATGCTGTCGGCCAGCTTCCACGAACGTTTCATAAGTGCCTTGCACAATCCCCTGACTGCCAATGTAGATCCAGCTACCCGCCGTCATCTGACCGTACATAGCCAGCCCTTTCGCATCCAGCTCGTTGAAGTGTTCCCAAGTAGCCCAGTGCGGTACCAAATTCGAGTTTGCAATCAGTACCCGAGGTGCATTCTTATGAGTTTTAAATACCCCAACCGGTTTGCCTGACTGAATTAGCAACGTTTCATCGTCTTCCAGTTTTTTCAGTGTTTCAACAATCTTGTCATAGCACTCCCAATTTCTGGCAGCTCGACCAATACCGCCATACACCACCAATTCATGCGAATTCTCAGCCACTTCCGGATCAAGATTATTCATTAACATACGCAGAGGAGCTTCGGTTAACCAACTTTTAGCGGTTAATTGCGTTCCTCTGGGTGCCCGGATCTCAACATTACGAAATTTACTTTTCTGGGAGGTCACAGTTTGGCTCCTTGTTTGTCTTTGTATATTTGTTAAATGTATAGTTGTATATACATGTATATTCAATAGACCAAACTGTTAGCTAAAATGATATATTTATGGGTTTATTGTTATTATTTTCTTATAAATCAATTTGTTAATATTATTTCTTTTTTATTATCAAAAAGTAATATTTTTCTTATTTTTGTGTTTATAATCACAAATTACTTACATTAATTTTACAAAAATATAATTTAAGGCAGGAAAGATTTTGTTTGGTTTGTCACCAGTACACAGGCAAATTCTGAGTCGTCACAAACTGATGCTCCATGTAAACAATTAAGGGCATCAGTCATCATATGAATGTGGTTATATACCCAATGGATTTCAAGATGGATCGCGACGGCAAGGGAGCGAATCCCCGGGAGCATAGCGAACTATGTGACCGGGGTGAGTGAGTGCAGCCAACAAAGAGGCAACTTGAAAGATAACGGGTATAGCTATGAACTGAAACGTCCTTTCAATTTATAGCGATTACCAGGAAATAGCAGCCTGGCACTGGAAACGGTGTAATGAGTTGACCAAGTTCGGCGACTAATTAATAAACAAGGAGCCCCCGACTCAATCTGCAACAATTTACAGGACCGGGGATCGCCAGTAATAGCCTCTACAATATGTTCACCTTCCGTTAGCGGTGCAATCATTGACAAATAATCGTGCGGAGTCAGTTTAGTGAAGTCTTGCTGCAAATAGCCAGGAACCGCTTGAGCATTGACGTAACGATCTTCTATCTGAACCGGAATATCGTTTTCATAATGGACAATAACTGACTGATAAATCGGCGTACCGGCGATAATATCCAATTCGGCAGCTTGTTTTACGTTAGCGTTCAGTTCTGATAACTTTAATATTTTACAGCGGTGCTGATGAGAACGGGATGAGATCTCATCAGCAATACTGTGGATTTCGAACAGTGCGGATTGCCCTTTTGGCTCTGCGACAAAAGATCCTATCCCTTGCAGCCGTACTAATAGCCCTTCAGCAGTCAATTCACGCAACGCACGGTTAGCGGTCATACGGCTACAGTTAAATTGCTTAACCAACTCAGCTTCTGATGGAACACGATCATTAGATTTCCATTCACCGGTATAGATTTTTTCGATGATGGATTGTTTTACTCTGGCATATAAAGGTACAGGTTTGGCAAATGATCCTGATAAATGTGTCGTCACAATAAATTCCTTGTCGCTATAAAAATGTTAAGTGATTAATTACACTAATTTTATCAGGCTATCTTTACCAAAAAATAACAGCACAATAGTACTGTTATTTTAGACAATCAATACCACCAATGCACTAATTGCCAGGCAAGACGTGCTGCTGCTTTCCCACCTACCCCTTGAATATCAAATATTGGATTGAGTTCAACCAGATCAGCCGCCTGTAATTTCCCACTCTGACAGATTGGCTGAATCAATTGTAGAAGGCGCTCCAATGGTAACCCCAGTGCTGCCGGAGCAGAAACCGCAGGCATCTGATAAGCAGGTAATACATCCAGATCAATCGTCATGTAAATCAAATCAACTTGCTGAAGCGTATCTTGTATTTGCTGTTGTACTTTGTCCAGTTCGGTTTCACGACACTGATTATCCCAGATGATCTTAACATTCAAGTGGCTTGCTTCATCCACCAATGCTTGGGTATTAGATGCCAAACTGGCGCCAATGCAAGTATAGTGAAACGGTCGGTGGTGTTGCTGACAATACTCGGCGAGCTGACGAAATGGCGTACCGGAAGTAGGTTGCGACGACCGCCGTAAATCGAGATGAGCATCAAAGTTAATAATACCAACACGTTGATGTGGAAAAGCATCATAAATTCCGACGCCATGAGCAAAAGCTGTTTCATGTCCACCACCCAGCACCAGAGTGCGCACATGCTGATGTTGACATTGAATAATTGCATCAGCCAAGGCTTGTTGTGCTTCACTCAATTGATTAGGATTCGCACGAATGCTCCCCAAGTCCACCAATCTGTCATGCCCTTTATGACTGGCCATATTTGCCAATGACTGCCGCAAATAATCAGGGCCTTGATTGGCCCCCGGCCTACCCTGATTGCGTTTTACACCTTCATCACATTCAAACCCCAGTAGTGCAATATGGTGAGAAAATTCTTCCGGTGTAAAATAGGGAGATTGTTTGATCGTTTGAAAAATCCGCAGTGCATTATCCGCTTCTGCCAAATCATTTCGTCCTTGCCAAATAGTAGGCGAAGTAGCATGCCATAAATTCATTTACTGCTCCTTATCTGCTATATATTGGAATGAGTAATAGCACCACGAAATACCCTGGTATTCAGCGGGTTATGACCTAACTCATAGAAAATATCGACAGGATTTTCCACATCCCAAACAACAAAATCAGCATAAGCACCCGCGCGGAGCTGTCCGTGACTATTTCCTCTACCCAATGCACGAGCAGCATGTCGAGTAACACCTAACCATACCTCTTCAGGAGTCAGCCCAAATTGTACACAAGCCATATTCATCACCATACGCAGAGAGGCAAATGGGCTGGTTCCAGGATTAAAATCCGTAGATACAGCTATCGGTACATTAAATTGTCGTAATAAATCGACAGGCGGGCGCTGCGTTTCCTGCAAAAAATAGAAAGCACCGGGAAGCAAAACAGCAACCGTACCACTGTGGCTGAGAGCTTCCACTCCTGTCTGATCCAGATATTCAATATGATCAACTGAAAGACCGTGATAACGAGCGACCAGCTCACTCCCTCCCAAATTGGACAATTGCTCCACGTGTCCTTTTACTGGAATGCCCCAGCGCTGCGCTTCCTGAAAAAGCCGCTCGGTTTGCTCCAAATTAAACCCTACGCTTTCACAAAAAACGTCTACTGCGTCAAACAACTTTTTTCGCCAGAGTTGCGGCAGGATAATTTCACAAATCAGATCTATATAGGCATCAGGACTGTGTTTATATTCAGGCGGGCAAGTATGAGCAGCGAGCAATGTCGCACTGATTTCTATCGGATTATATTTCTCCAGGTTTTGTGCAACCTGTAGCAATTTTTCTTCATTTTCCAGATCTAATCCATAACCCGATTTAATCTCAATAGTGGTTACGCCTTCAGCCATAAATGCAGCCAAACGCTGCTGGGCAGAGTGTCCAAGTTGTTCAAGAGAACTGGTTCGGGTTGCTGAAACTGTCGCATTGATACCCCCTCCCTGCGCACTGAGTTCAGCATAGGACATACCATTTAAACGCTGCTCCCATTCATAAGCCCGGTTACCACCAAAAACTAAATGAGTGTGACAATCGATTAAACCGGGGGTAATCAGGCGTTGTTGGACATCAATTACCTGACAGCTACCCGTCTGTAATGTTGCTGTGGGCAAAATAGCTAAAATTTTGTCATCACGTACCAGAAGATCATGTTCTTTTAATAATCCGTAAGCTGCATTGATAGAAGGGTCCATTGTTGCCAGTCTTGCGTTACGCCAAACGACATCAGTATCACGCAGTTCTATTGCCATGGTTAGAATCCTGTATTTGTCTGTATCTGATAGCTCAGTCCATTAGTTGTATATACATTTATTTTCTAACCAGCAGTAATTGTCAAATTATTTCGTTGACTACCTGAACATAGCTTCTTACTCCGCATTTTCAGTCAATAAATCAGGCAAAACTAGGTTCTATTAGACATAATCAGGTTAAACAGTTAAAAAGATACCGTACACTTGTCACAAAATAGTTTGATTAATTGAGCAATGATGAAAAATAAACATTCCCTGAATGAGGAAGAGATTAACTTGTTTAAAGAGTCGGTAGCAGGTATCAAACGCATGAACCAAGATACTGTCTTACATCCTCCCATAAGAAAAAAAGCCAGCCATATTGCCCCTGAGCGAGTACAGCAAGAGCAAATTGATGCCAGTTACTATTTTTCTGATGAATTCCAGCCCAATCTCAATACAGAAGGCCCTACCCGTTACATACGGGAAAATGTAAGCCATTATGAACTAAAAAAACTACGCCGAGGTGATTATTCGCCAGAACTGTTTCTTGATTTACACGGGTTAACTCAAATGCAAGCCAAACAGGAAATTGGTGCACTAATCGCTGCTTGCCGCCGTGAACATGTCTATTGTGCCTGCGTCATGCACGGTCATGGGAAACACATTCTCAAACAACAAACTCCACTGTGGCTAGCCCAACACCCAGATATTATGGCCTTCCATCAAGCACCCAAGGAATGGGGAGGTAACGCCGCATTATTAATACTTGTCGAACTCGATGAACCTATACGTCGCTGAATTATCAGGCCCTTGCTGCTAATTGTGATGGGCTAACCTGCCAGACAAGTGTGCCTTTACCCGTCTGGCTGTTTAAATCCACACATGTAATTGCAGATGTTGCGAACATCGGCGGGGTCTCTGCTGGGCAGAGCTCAGCAACCAAATAACCAACTAACGGTAAATGAGAGACAACCAAAACAGCATTATGCCCTTGTTCAGCAATAACCTGTAGATAACTACTGACCATAGCAGCATCACCTGATGGCGATAACCCAGGCAACACTTCTTCACCAACCGGTAATGATAAAGATTTACGAACAACCTGTAACGTCTGTTCAGCACGGATATAAGGACTCACTAATACCAGATCAATCTTAGGCTCTTTCTGTGCCAACCAATGAGCCATTTCTTGTGATTCATTACAACCACGAGGAGTGAGTTGTCGGGCTGAATCGCTGATTGCATCTAAAGCTGCTTCACCATGACGCATAATAAAAACTTGCATAATCCACCGTATGAATGAGTTTATACCCTTCATCCTTCAAGTTGCTGCTTTGTTGGCTGCTTTCACTTACCCCAGTCACATCGTTATCTATGCTCCTGGGGATGCGTTCATTTACCGCCGCGCTGCAAATTGAAATCTATTGGGTATATATAGTTATTCTGCTAATAATAAATATCAGTAATCGCAACCTGAGTTATACAACAAAATTTGTTATCACAAAAACATTTCAGTCTATGGTGAACGGGCATTCTGCTGTAACTGCTTCCCGCCTTGAGCCGAATTGTCACAATCAGCCGGTGTTACTTGCTAAAACAAAGATAAAAATAATTAAGCAACAATTTCAGTTGATATTGCTTAAATTCAAAAAGGATTTTTTTATTCAAAAATCCTAAAGATGATGCCGATACCCCAACAAGGTATCGGCATCAATTTCTTCACAAATACAATGTAGATCACTATGGATAGAAATTTTTATTCTGTTCAGCCATTTTCACCAAACGCTCACAAGGTGTGAATCTATCTCCAAACTGACTCTCCAACCTACGTAGAATTTCCACCACTCTGGCACAACCAAGGCTATCAATATAGCGGAAGGGGCCACCAAAGAATGGTGGAAAACCTATACCAAATACCGCGCCAATATCGCCATCACGCGGACTTCTGATAATCCCTTCATCCAAACAACGAACGGCTTCATTAAGCATTAGCATCACACAACGCTGAGCAATTTCTGAAGAAAGCATACGAGATTCAGGCTTTATATTCATCAAGGTATAAACTGAGCTATCAACTTTTTTACCTTTCTTACCCATCCGCCAAAATTTTCTGGATTCTGATGTATATAAATAGAAACCACGACCATTTTTCCTACCTTTGCGACCATCTTTCAGTACAGCATTAAGAGATTCAGGTGCCGCAAAGCGTGCCCCTAATTGCTCTACCAAAATCGGCATAATTTTGGTACCAACATCAATTCCCACTTCATCTAATAAATTAATTGGCCCTACTGGAAAACCAAAATTAACCAGTGCCTTATCTATATGATCAATTGGCTCTCCTGCTACCAGACAATTTGATGCCTCACTGATATAAGGAACAAGGATACGGTTTACATAAAATCCGGCTTTATCACCTACCACAATAGCGGTTTTACCCTGCTTCTTAGCCAAAGCAACTGCTGTAGCAATCGTTTTCTCACTGGTTCCTTGATGCGGAATAACTTCCACCAGAGGCATTTTATCTACCGGGCTGAAATAATGCAGACCAATAACCTGCTCTGGTCGTTGAGCTTTTTCAGCAATTTGATGGATAGGAAGCGAAGATGTATTAGATGCAAATACCGTTTCTGGTCTGGCATTCGCTTCAATTTCTGCCACCATCTGTTGTTTCAGTGATAAATCTTCAAATACCGCCTCAACAACAATATCCACCTGTTCGAAACCACGATAATCCGTCGCTCCTGAAATAAGCATCATTTGCTTAGCTCGTTCTATCGGACGTAATCGCGTTTGCTTCACTCGTTTGGACAACAAATCCCAAGTGTACTTCAGTGCCTGACTAATACCCTTTTCATTAATATCTTTGATGCGCGCGGGTAATTTGCCTCGGGTAGCAGTTACATTCGCAATTCCTCCTCCCATCAAACCACCACCTAATACGCCAACACGTTTGATTTTCGCTGGTTTCTCTGATGACCCTGTCTCATTTTTTAATGACGTCGCAGCAAAAAACAGATTGCGTAAAGCAGCTGATTCCCGTGTCATTGCTAGTTCACCAAATGCCATAGCTTCGGCCCGTAAACCTTGGTTCATGCCTTTTTCAAGACCTTCTTTGACAACCTCAATAATTCGTTCAGGTGCAGGATAGTGCCCACGAGTTTTCGCCAGTGTTTTTTTACGAACGATATTAAACAAAAAGTATCTTCCTACAGGCCCTACCAATAACCGCTGTTGCCACGGTAAAGACTTACGCACAGGAATGCCTTTTTTGATTTTTTCAACAGCAACTTCCAGCAAAATATCTAATGGCACAGCATCATCCACGACTCCCAGTCGTAATGCCTGTTTCGCTCTTAATTGCCTACCTGTCAGAATCATATCCAGCGCCGAGCTGACACCAATAAGTCTCGGTAATCGCTGAGTACCACCTGAACCAGGTAATAACCCAAGCTGAACTTCAGGTAATCCAAGACGGGTTTTATCATCCAGTGAACATATACGCCAATGACACGCCAGCGCCAATTCCAAACCGCCCCCCAAACAAGCACCATGAATTGCCGCTACAACAGGCAAAGGATAATTGGCTATTTGAGAAAATAATTTCTGACCCTTTTCAGCCAGATCTTGTGCTTCTTCTTTGGTTTTACACCCGGCAATCATGGAAATGTCAGCACCGGCAATAAAAGTATCCGGTTTACCGGAAATCAATATTAATCCTTTAAGGCCAGAAGACTGCTGAGCTTGTTTGAAAACATTCAGAAATTGATCAACAAATTCTGCTTTCAGCGTATTTACTTTTTCTCCGGTCACATCAATAGTGATAACACCGATTTTATCCGACCTGACATCAAAATTGAAAACAGAAGCCGCCTGTTTTGTATCCGTAGTGATGGTTGCAGCATCATGCTGAGACTGAGTCATTATTCCACCTCCAATACCATAGCTGTGCCCAGCCCACCAGCAGCACAAGCAGTTGTCAACCCAAGCCCCCCACCACGGCGCCGCAACTCATTCAATACCTGCGTCACCATGCGAGCTCCTGTTGCTGCGAACGGGTGCCCATAAGCAATTGAACCACCCAAGACATTAAATTTATCCATATCAACTTCACCAATTGCTTGAGCGCGCCCTAACTTATTACGGGCAAATTCATCACTGGCAAACATTTTCAAGTTTGCCAATGTCTGAGCAGCAAAAGCTTCATGCATATCAATTAAAGTTAGATCTTTTAGTGTAATACCGGCACGATCGAGCGCTATCGGTGTCGCATACGATGGCCCCAATAGCATATCTTGCCAGACATCAATAGCTGAGAACGCATAGCTACGCAGGTAACCAAGCGGTTTTATTCCCAACTCTTTAGCCACAGACTCACGCATCAAAATGACTGCTGCTGCGCCATCTGTCAGCGGTGTACTATTTGCCGCGGTAACAGTGCCATACTTGCGGTCAAATGCCGGGCGCAACTTCGCATAAGAAGTTAATACGGAATTTTTACGAATATTATTATCTTCAAGCAATGCTTCACAATATGGAGGGAAATGGGCCGTCATGACTTCATCAGCCAACAAACCCTGTTCCCAAGCTTTTGCTGCAAGAATGTGGGAACGGTGTGCCAACGCATCCTGATCTTCCCGACTGATACGGTAGGTCTTCGCCATTTGTTCTGCGGTATCTCCCATACGCAGACCTGTCGAATATTCTGCTACTGCCGGAGATACGGGCAATAAATCACGAAATTTGAGGCGGCTAAGTAATTTAAAACGCTGCGGCAAAGTTTTCGCTTTATTCATATCAACAAGAGTACGGGCCAGAGATTTAGTTACACCAATCGGTAATACAGAAGACGAATCCGCACCACCCGCAATCCCGATATTCACCGTACCTGCCATAATGCTTTCCGCCACATTAGCAATCGCCTGAAAACTGGTCGCACACGCACGAGATACGCTGTAAGCATCTGTATTCACACTTAACCCAGTACCAAGAACGATTTCACGCGCAATATTTGGCGCTTCAGGCATTTGTACTACTTGTCCAAACACCAGTTGGTCAATCTTTTCAGGGAGTAAACCACTTCTGGTTACCAGTTCATTGACCACTGATTTACCCAAATCCACAGCCGGTATGCCGTGATACGATGTTGCCTGTTTAGCAAATGGAATGCGTAGCCCGCTGACAATTGCGATACGATCACCTTGCTGTGTCACTTTTGTTAAAGGACGACTCATAACGGCTCCTGAAAGATTATTATTAACCATACCCTTCATCCTTCAAATTACTGCTTTGTTGGCTGCTTTCACTTACCCCAGTCACATCGTTATCTATGCTCCTGGGGATGCATTCATTTGCCGCCGCGCTGCAATTTGAAATCTATTGGGTATACATCAAATAACTGAAAAAATTTTTTAACCAACCTAGACAGGTCTGACCTGATAGATCATTGTTAGCGTAATGTCTATAAATAGCAAACCTGAATAAATTAAAAATGAGAGCAAGCGCAACTTTAATTTATTTAATGTCTAAATGATCTCAATGCCTCTTCGAGCATGTTCGCAAACAGTAAAAAAATAAATAACGAGAAGGAGGGACTCAGTGAAATACCTCCACTATCTACTTAAGACAGCGGAGAAAGCCAGCCCTTGGATTAACGCAATCCCAACTGGAAAATCAGCGCTTCTGCCTGGCAACAGAAAACGAAATCAGTAATTAGTTGAATCCCCTTATCAACTGGCTCAATTTTATGATTAATAACACAAGGTTCTGATTCAATAGACTTTGCTTTTTTAATCAAAGTGTTAAGCATTGTTTCTACTTCCTGCTTATCAGCAAAAACATGTTGGTAAGACACGATGCAGTCAGTATTATCTATCACCGTACCTACATCTACGCAGCAGCAAGCAACCGTCTCTTCTGCACTACATTTCATTCGTCATACTCCATTCTCCAAATATTAATCACTCATCTTAATATTTTACTCCTCTCATCATAGGAAAACTAAGCACTTACTCTTTATAAGTATATTTATCCTATTGAAATCTGATTTCAAAAATTTATTTCCAAACGTTTTTATTAATACCTAAAATCATTTTTTTGTTAACTGAGTCGCGTTTTTGATATCAATTTGGACATATTTTAAAAACACTCTTGCAACACCAACAGATGTCAGACCTATACTTCACCACTGGTCTGATTTGTCATGAAGACAAACCGACTCTACAATCCTGCGCTCCTTGCTAAGTTAAGTGGCATAGTTAAATAATAAACAAGAGGGTTTTGGTCATGAACCAGAAAAACCTGTTCACCCGTTCAGCATTAGCGGTTGCAGTGGCTCTAATCTCATCCAACGCGGGTGCCGCTGGTTTCCAGTTAAATGAATTTTCTACTTCGGCTTTAGGCCGAGCTTTTTCCGGGGAAGGCGTTGTTGCTGATAACGCAACGGTAGGAAGCCGTAACCCAGCAGCAATGACTCTGTTTGATCGCCCATCCTTTTCTATCGGTGCCGTCTATATCAACCCAGATGTTGATATTACAGGTAAATCCCCAGTGACGGGTAAAAGTACCAACGCTAAAAATATTGCGCCAGTAGCCTGGATACCTAACCTACATTTTATTATGCCTATTGATGATCAATGGTTTGTTGGTACTTCAGTCACCACTAACTTTGGTCTGGCTACTGATTTTAGCAATAACTACGACGCAGGCCCTATCGGTGGTAAAACTGACCTAACAACATTGAACTTCAACCTGAGCGGAGCTTATCGACTAAACGATAACTTCAGCTTTGGTTTAGGACTTAACGCTATTTATGCTGATGCAACAGTCGTCCGTCATGCGGGCGCTCTGTCAGACATTCTGGCTATGAAAGCCCCTCAACTAAAAGGTCTTATCAAACCAACAGATGAAGTTTCTAATCTGGAAGGTAAAGATTGGGGTTATGGCTGGAACGCGGGCATCATGTATGAAGTGGATGCAAATAACCGCTACAGCCTGACTTACCGTTCTAAAGTTAAAGTCAAATTTAAAAACGGTGACTATAAAAATGACATTCCCGTCCAGCTAGGGGCAATACTTCAGAACGCAGGAATATCCTTCCCTGCCACCGGTGGTCAAACTATTGGCGGTAAATTAGACCTCAATTTGCCGGACATCTGGGAAGTTTCTGGTTACAACCGCGTAGCACCTAAATGGGCTATCCACTATAGCCTGGCATATACAGGCTGGAGTGAGTTCAATGAACTAAAAGGGACCAAAAATAAAGATGGCTCAGTTCTGTTTAGTAAACATGAAGGCTTCAAAGATGCCTACCGTATTGCTTTAGGTACAACTTACTATCACGATGACAACTGGACATTCCGTACTGGTATCGCCTTTGATGACAGCCCGATTCCTGCTGAGAACCGTTCTATCTCTATTCCGGATCAAGACCGTTTCTGGCTAAGTGCTGGCGCAACCTACGCATTTAATAAAGACATGTCTCTGGACGTAGGTGTTTCTTATATGCATGGACAAAAAGTCACAGTTAAAGAGAAATTGTCTGAAAAACTGCCTTACACATATGAATTTGATGCAAAAGGTTCTGCCTGGTTATATGGTGTAAACTTCAACTACGCATTCTAATCAAATGTAGTTCTCAAAAAAGGATAGCTCTACGGCTATCCTTTTTATTTATGAAGTAAAATCAGACAATAACGATCAATCAATACTGTCCAAATCACCCTGTAATGCTTCAGCATTTGGATTTTTTGTAGCTTCCAACTTACCACCGCTTGCCATAAAATCATGGCTCTGGAAGTAAGCCTCACGCATCATCAGATAAGGATCTGATGAATTCTTCAACAAACCATCAGAATCCAGTAAACGAGCACGAGTTTCAATACCTTCAAATACCCACTTACCCGCAGACATCCAAATGGTCAAATAACTTAACATTGGATAAGTCATATCAGCCCAGTCTCCCCCTTCATCACGCAGAGTAAAACTGCCATAGCCCGGTAATACAGCATAAGGACCATATCCCACATCATAATAGCCCAAAGTACTACCAAAACGTTTTGGTTCTTCTTTTGCCAACTTAGGATTTGCCATAGTTGCAACATCAATCAAGCCACCTATACCCCAAATGGTATTCAGGAAAAAACGATTAAAATGTTTCATTCCCTGATACGGGTCACCACGCAAGAAACTGTTTACCATACTGGCTGGTTCTTCGAGATTACTGAGAAAATTGCCCAAACCATTTCGTGCAGGCATCGGTACATAGTCGCGCCACGTTACAGCTACCGGACGTAAGATATAGGGATCAAGGACATTATAATTAAAGTTGAACATTGTACGGTTAAAACCTTCCAGAGGGTCTGAACGCCCCTGTTCAACGCTATTAGATGAACCGGCACATCCCACAAGTAATGTGGCTGTAAGAGCGATTACGCCCAAACGATACTTCATACAATTCTCCAAGTAACAATCTCTTAGATCCGGCAAACCAATCTTGTCGCACTACCTGCCGATGATCATCAATAAATATAAATATTACTGACAATTCAACTTGAATGGTACTCAATTTGAGTGGTCATTAAACAAGCAAACAGTTCATAACATCTTATCTTAGGAAGAAAAAGCAGTTATAATGCAGCGGTTGTCCCCTTAGTTAAATGGATATAACAAGCCCCTCCTAAGGGCTAATTGCAGGTTCGATTCCTGCAGGGGACGCCATTAACAGAACCAATAAGCACATATGCAATATTTTGAGATGTAAGAAAATATTACGATAATATAAAAATAAAACAATATTACTTTCATATGTAAATTAACATCTTTATATAACAAATTAAATATTCATTATATAAAAAATCGAATATAAAACTTCATTTAACTTATCAAAATTATAAACATTTCAAATGAATTTAAAGTCATTTAATTTCATTGGTTTTTTCAAAAAATTATATTATTATTAATTCAACAAAGTAACATATCTTTAATTATACGCTTTAAACTTTATATCAAACCTAAAAGTTAATTATCATATTTATTTGAAAAATCATTTGACTTAATTTCAAAATTTAAATAACACCATTAAACAATAATT
>NZ_LJCS01000059.1:0-28003 GCF_001280945.1 Photorhabdus heterorhabditis
GAAATCATAGCTGTCAATTTATGTGGCAGTTGATTAATTATGTTGATGCCTTTTTGGCATCGTTTTCATCACAGCAAAAACCAGGAAGACAAAGAATGGGTGTAGCACTATTATGAAACCTTATTTATGCACTAAAGCACAACATTCCAATTATCTATGGAGCAGTTGGTTATGATATCGTTAGTGCAGGGCCCTTGCTAGACAACACATCATCTATAGAAAATTAGATATCATCAATATCAGAATACAAAAAAATAAAAGCCACTACAATTAAAGGCTCTATCGCTTCAACTAATTCTTTACTTGCATCAATATTAGCGAATAGCATCATTAGCTATTTCTACCCTTTTGCTCCTGTAGAATTACTCAACAAAAGAAAAGTATTAAATCCTACGAGTTTAGAACTAATTGGAGAGCAATATTATGACTGTCACTAAACGCGAACTTTTTTCTATCATAATTAATAAAGATGTGATAGATTTTCAGGTTGATCTCTGGAACAAATATCAGCAATCTAGCTTAAATTCAATTAATTGTGATACTGCTTTGCTAGATAATAAAGGAAAATAATGGAAAGAAAAAGTAAAATTATACTCATTAAAAAATAAGAGTAAATATGACCATATCATAAAATTAATCAGCAGCAATATGGTTGAACAAAATGATAGCTTATCACAATTCGAATATTGTGATAACGAATGGACATATAAAAAGACTCTAGTGGCAATAAATAACATTTGTATGAGTAATGAAAATTTATCTTATGCAATGAATTTGTATATTAATGATATTTTGATTGTGAAATGTGATAATTTTATCGCATCCTCTTCAATTAAATTTCTCGGAACCATTATTATAGCACCCAAGAAACACTGGAAAATAATTGATTATATGGAAAATTTAATTCATGAAATGTCTCATATTGATCTGTATATCAAACAATTAGTAGATCCATTAGTAATATCAAAAAATTTAATAAAAAGTCCATTTAGGAACTATAATAGGCCAGTAATAGGTGTATTAATTTTAATGACTGTTCCAATTTTGTTGGTTCCTTACACCAATGAAGTATTACATGCTGGTACAGATACGTTTGCCGCTCTCGAAGCACTGTATTCAGCTGGCGTTCTGCTTGGTGGCTTCTTCTCGCCTATTTTATGCCGCATAATATCCATGAAGAGCACCATTTTTTGCCTGTTGGTAATAATGGCATTTTCATTATTTTTCTTATCAAAAAACTCAAACACCTTTTTGGCATATCCTATTTATTTCCTGGTTGGGTTTGGTTTATCCAGCTGGGCGCTATCAATTACCCTGGCTCAAATAATGAGTGATCCAGCCTATCAAGGGAGACTACAATCAACGTTCAATGGTCTATCCGGCATAGGCATATTAACCATATACTTATTAATGAATTACCAGGGTAAAAATATTGATGTCCAAAACATCTATTTTTGGGAATTCTTACTGGCTATTTTTGCTGCAATATTTGTGATTTTTTTCAGGAATAAAGAGGCTGTTCATGAAAAATAAGAATCAAACATTCATTACTGCTGAAAATATACATTACCACAGCTCAAAAAACGATCTGTTTAAGGGGTTGTCTGTATCGTTAAACCAGAATGATAAAGTAGGTCTGATCGGGTTTAATGGCTCTGGCAAATCTACTTTGCTAAAAATTATTTCTAAAAACCTTTCGCCTAATAGCAGTACAGTAACACATGCCAATAACCTGAAATTCTATATGATTGAGCAACATTTTCCCGATTCTTTATTGGATTTCAGTCTACTAGACGCTACATTATCCGTGTTGCCTTGTGATGAACGTTATTCCAGTGGCTGGAAAGCTGAAACTGTACTTACTGACATTGGTTTCAGAAGTGAGCATTTTCATATAAAATGTTCAAACTTGAGTGGTGGACAAAAAACGAAAATTTTGATTGCACGGGCTTTGCTTCTGGAACCAAATACTCTTTTACTAGATGAACCATCCAACCATCTTGATTTACCCACTATGCTTTGGCTTGAACAATTTTTATCAACCTGGAAAGGGTGCTTAATCACCGTGTCACATGACCGTAGATTGCTAGACAACGTAACAAATTGCAGCTGGATTATTTCCAATAATACCCTTTATAAATACGGCTATCCATGTAGCAATGCACTAATCGAACACCAAAAACTTGAAGACACCTTACAATTACAACATGCCGCTGAAGAGCAAGAGATACGCCGACTTGAATCAAGCGCAAAACAGTTGGCTATATGGGGTAAAAACTATGACAGTAACAGCCTTTCCAGAAAGGCTCAATCTATGTTTAAAAGAATTGATAAATTAAAAGAGCAACAATGCGAAACGATAGATGACTATCCTTGGTATTTAACATTCCTAGGGAGATCTCTCCCCGCCAACAAGATTATTGATATAAATAATTTTAATGTCCAACTTAAAAACAGCACATTAAAATTATTCAATATTACTGACTTTACCGCAGCATCAGGTGATCGTATTGCCATTCTTGGTGAGAATGGATGTGGGAAATCTACCTTTTTAGAATATGTTTGGCATAATTATGTTACTCTTGCTGATAATACTTCAGAAATCCAGATCCATCCTAAAGCAATAATGGCCTATTACGATCAGGCGTTAAACAGACTCGATGATAAATATTCATTAATTGATGCTTTAATAATGTACTGTGATTTTGCTGGCGTATCAGTTGATAATGAAACCTGCAAGAAAGCGTTAATAAAAGCCGGATTCACCTATAACCGTTTATTTTCCAAGATTGAAACATTAAGTGGTGGCGAAAGAGCTCGTGTCCTATTATTGGGAATATCTCTAATTGATAGTCATATCATTATGCTGGACGAACCAACTAATCATCTCGATTTTATTGGCAAAACTGAGCTGGCAGAACAACTTCGAGCATATCGAGGAACTCTCATTTTGGTTTCCCATGATCGTGAGTTTCTGGAAAAAGTGTGTAACCGTTTTTTTGTCATCAATAACGGTAAACTTATCGAGTACAACGATTCAAATTCAGCTTACAAAAGTATGTACTCAGACTCGTCTATCAATAATCACTACGAACCCCAAAATTCATCAGTTCAGTCTGTGCCAGTTAATGACAAGAACGACGATGAGTTATTAAAACGCCTTTTTGTGCTTGAAGAATTATTGCAAGAAGATAAAAGACGAAAGAATAAGCATCAAAAACCGGCTCTTCAAGCTATTTGGCATAAGGAAATCAATGAAATCAATAAATTACTGAATTTGAATTGATTACGGCTAAACCAGCGAGAGTTGCTAATCTAGATGTATGCCTGAATCCCAAGCAGAACCAAAAAAACAACTCTCATATTTATGGTTTATAGAGATGCCTCAATGTAAAACCCAGTGAGGCACACTATCTAATATGACAACGTCACCAACCATCACAATGGATCAACTTTCAAACAAGACACCGCATGGCGGAAACTTCCCTCCATCAATGGTCGGGTTTTAGCGCATTCAGGATCTGCCATCGGGCAACGTGTACGAAAAACGCATCCTGACGGCGGATTAATGGGTGATGGTAATTCTCCTTCCAACAGCTCAATGTGTTTATTTCGCTCTTTATCTGGATCAGGCACGGGTACCGCCGACATCAACGCTTTGGTATAAGGGTGCTGTGGATTATGATAAACCTCATCATAAGTTCCCAGTTCCACCGCATGCCCAAGGTACATTACCAATACACGGTCAGATATGTGTTTAACCACAGCAAGATCATGAGCAATAAAAATCAGCGACAATCCCATTTCACGCTGTAATTCCTGTAACAGGTTAACTACCTGAGCTTGAATGGATACATCAAGTGCGGATACCGGCTCATCACAAATCACTAGTTTAGGTTCAAGGATAAGCGCCCGTGCAATCCCGATACGCTGACACTGACCACCAGAAAATTCATGAGGGTAACGGTTAATCAGGTTAGGCAATAATCCAACCTTCATCATCATTGCGCTTACCCGGTCTTTGATTTCCAGCCTTTTCATCTTGGGATGATAAGTACGCAATGGCTCAGCGATAATATCGCCTATCGTCATTCTCGGATTCAACGATGCTAATGGGTCCTGAAATATCATCTGGATATCACTGCGAATATCTCGCCACTGCTTATCATTCATATCCAGCAGATTTTGCCCCAACCAAGTTACTGAACCACCAGAAGATTTAACCAATCCGATAATTGCACGAGCAAAAGTCGATTTTCCACAACCGGATTCACCAACCACACCAAGGGTTTCGCCTTCATACAGCCTCAATGTGACACCATCGACCGCTTTCAGCGTTTTTGCTGGTTGCCAGAACCATTGTTTACCATCTTTAATATCAAAGTGAACTTTCAGATCTGCTACTTCCAGCAGCACGCGTCTTTCTTCAATCGGATTCATACCAATTCTCCCGGTGCTTTAAAACAAGCTCGCAAGCGCCCGTTGCCAAAGGTTTCTAATTTTGGTTCACAATCCACGCAATGACTTACTGAAAACTGGCAGCGTGGCTGGAACGGACACCCTTTCGGCAACCGCAATAAGTTGGGCGGATTCCCCGGGATCGTTATCAATGATTCTTCATGACCATCAAGACGGGGAACAGCACCAAGAAGACCAATAGAATAAGGATGAGTTGGTTGATAAAACACGTCACGGGCTGAACCATATTCCATCGTTCTCCCTGCATACATTACGAGCACTTTGTCACAAATACCTGCCACGACACCCAAATCATGGGTAATCATAATAATCGCGGTATTAAATTCCCGTTTCAACTCATTCAAGAGGGTCATAATCTGAGCCTGAACCGTTACATCAAGTGCGGTTGTCGGTTCGTCAGCAATAAGTAATTTTGGTCGGCATAACAATGCCATTGCGATCATTACACGTTGACGCATACCACCAGAAAATTCATGAGGATACATGCTCATACGCTTACGCGCTTCCGGCATTTTAACCGCATCCAACATCCGAATTGACTCAAGATACGCTTCACTTTTACTCATATGTTTATGCAACATCAATACTTCTGTCAGCTGATCACTGACGCGCATATAGGGATTGAGAGAAGTCATTGGGTCCTGAAATATCATCGATATTTCTTCCGCTCTCATACGGTTTAGTTCTTTTTCTTGCAGATTAAGAATTTCCCTGCCATTAAAAATAGCAGAGCCGCCAGTTTTCCCGTTTCTGGCAAGCAATCCCATCAGAGCAAAAGCTGTTTGTGATTTCCCAGAACCAGATTCCCCTACGATCCCCAATGTTTCCCCGGCCCGTAAATCAAAATTTAACTTATTCACTGCGGTAACATCCCCTTCCGGGGTGCTAAAAGTCACGTTCAAATCTTTAACAACCAACAACGGCTCAGAGCTATTCTGGTTTTTAACGCTGTTCATGTTACCTCCTTAACGATCTTTCGGATCGAGGGCATCACGCAAGCCATCGCCGATAAAGTTAAAACAAAACAGTGTCACCACCAGAAAACCGGCTGGAAACAACAGCAACCACGGGGAAACTTCCATCGAATTCGCACCATCACTTAACAATGCTCCCCAACTGCTTAACGGTTCTTGAGTTCCCAATCCCAGAAAACTAAGAAACGACTCAAACAGGATCATGCTTGGTACTAACAAAGATGCATAAACCACCACCACCCCCAATACATTAGGGACGATATGGCGCAACACAATGTGACGGGTTGATACACCACACACCAGCGCTGCTTCAATAAACTCCTTACGTTTCAAGCTCAGCGTCTGACCGCGGACAATACGTGCCATATCCAGCCATGACACCATACCGATAGCGACAAATATCAGTAAAATATTCTGCCCAAAGAAAGTCACCAATAGGATCACAAAAAACATGAATGGAAATGAGTTAAGAATTTCCAACATACGCATCATAACTGAATCGGTTTTTCCACCCAGATAACCGGATAATGATCCATATAAGGTTCCGACGACTACCGCAACCAAAGCGGCTGCCACCCCAACCATCAATGAAATGCGCCCCCCAATGGCAACACGCACCAGCAAATCACGACCGGAAGAATCTGTACCAAAATAGTGACCTGATTCAAAATCAGGTGGCATCGACATCATAGCCCAGTCAGTATCATCATAAGTAAATTGCGCTAACATCGGTGCCAGGATCACAAACAAGGTAATCAAAGATAACAAACACAAGCTGGCAATCGCCGCCCGGTTGTGAATAAAACGACGTCGTGCATCCTGCCATAAACTACGACCTTCAACTTCCAGTTGCTCAGAGAAATTTTCCAGAGCTTCGCTGTTTTGTTTATTTACTATCATTGCGCGCTCCAGTTTTAATAACGGATCTTCGGATCGATAACGGCATACAGCACATCAACAATCGCATTGAACAGAATAGTCAGGCCACCAACCAAAATAGTTAGGCTTAATACCAATGAATAGTCACGGTTCAATGCTCCATTAACAAACAACTGCCCTATTCCCGGCAAACCGAAGATCGTTTCAATGACCATCGAACCAGTGATAATGCCGACAAAAGCAGGTCCCATATAAGAAATAACCGGTAACAATGCGGGCTTCAAAGCATGGCGGAAAATAATGATGCGCAATGGCAACCCTTTGGCTCGCGCAGTACGAATAAAGTTAGAGTGCAGCACTTCTATCATTGAACTACGGGTAATACGGGAGATACTGGCAATATAAGCCAAAGACAATGCCACCATTGGCAATATCATGTACTTCGGTGCTCCGCCATTCCAGCCTCCTCCCGGTAGCCATTTAAGGTGAATAGCAAATACCAGCACCAGTAACGGTGCCACAACAAAGCTTGGGATAACAACCCCCGTCATGGCGAAACCCATCACTGTATAATCCCACTTTGTATTCTGATTAAGTGCAGCAATCACCCCAGCACTGACTCCCAACACAACCGCCATAATAAATGCCGCAGCACCTAACCTGGCAGATACCGGAAATGCCACGGCGACCAGATCGTTAACGGTATAATCCTTATATTTAAAAGAAGGCCCAAAATCCCCCTTAGTAAGCTGGATTAAGTAATCAAAATATTGTTTATAAATTGGATCATTTAGATGATATTTCGCTTCAATGTTTGCCAGTACTTCTGGTGGCAACTTCCGTTCACCGGTAAATGGACTGCCTGGCGCCAACCGCATCATGAAAAACGAAATAGTAATGAGAATCAAAAGTGTCGGGATCGCCTCTAAACAACGACGTAAAATAAATTTAAGCATTGTCCGTTCCTATGTGTTGGCCCTTAACCCTGGCCTTAAAATAATCTGCCACTAAAAGCAGCCATTTCCAGGCTGCCCTACAACCATTAGTGTTTGATAATATAAAGCTCTTTGGTGCGTAAATTACCCAAAGGATCTTTCCCTGTATAGCCGCCAACATAGGGCTTCACTAACCGGGTATTCACATAGTAGTAAAGGGGAACAATAGCCGAATCTTTATCTAGTTGCTCTTCTGCTTTTTGGTAAACGGCGGTACGCTCATCATCAGTTTTTACTTGCAGGGATTCTTTCATCAGTTTATCAAATTCACTGCTCTTATAATGAGCCGTGTTATTACTACTATAAGAAATCATTGAATTTAAGAATGAAGAAGGTTCGTTATAATCAGCGCACCAGCCCGCACGAGCTACGTCATAATTGCCCTGATGTCGGGTATCAAGAAACGTTTTCCACTCTTGGTTTTCTAAACGAACATCAGCTCCTAAATTCTTCTTCCAAATAGAAGCTACCGCAATGGCGATTTTTTTATGTAGATCAGAGGTGTTGTAAAGCAAGTTAAACTTCAATGGATTATCTTTAGTATAGCCAGCTTCAGCCAGTAATTTTTTGGCTTCCTGGTTGCGCTGTTCCTGACTCCAACCAGTAAACCACACTGGCTTTATTTCTTTCATACCATCAGTAAACGGCGGTGTATAACCTGAAGCCGGGATATCACCCTGTGCTTTAACTTTATTGGTCACAATGTCTCGATCCATAGCCAATTTCAGTGCAGTACGGACGCGGAGATCATTAAATGGGGGTTTTTCGTTATTAATTTCGTAGTAATAAGTACATAAAAGTGGGCTAATGCGTAATTCGTCCGGGATCTCTTTCTTCAGCTTCTGGAATAGCTCAATCGGCAAGTTGGTATAAGTCATATCAATTTCACCACTGCGATAACGGTTTACATCCGTTACTTCTGAGGAAATTGGCAGGAAAGTGACCTGATCAATAATCGTATTTTTGTTATCCCAATATGTCGGGCTACGCTCCATCACAATACGCTCATTGACTATCCAGTTTTTCGGTTTGTAAGCTCCATTGCCGACAAAATTCTGTGGCTGAGTCCATTTCTCACCATACTTTTCCACTGTAGCTTTATGCACCGGCGACATGGGTGAATGAGCCAAAAGTTTTACCAAATAGGGAACCGCTTCGCTCAATGTTAGCTGTAATGTATAGTCATCTAGCGCCTTTACACCCAGAGTGTCCGGTTTCTTTTTACCACTGATAATGTCATCAATATTCATGATATGAGCATACTGGAGAAAACTTGTATAGGGAGAAGCCGTATTGGGATCAGCCAGACGTTGCCAACTGTAAACAAAATCCTGAGCAGTGACAGGGTCACCATTAGACCACTTAGCATCTTTGCGCATATGGAATGTCCAGACGGTGAAATCTTTATTTTCCCAACTGATTGCAGAACCCGGCAAAATTTCACCATTTGGTCCAACAACAGTAATGCCTTCGAACAGATCGCGAGACAAATGTGACTCTGGCACCCCTTCAATCTTATGCGGGTCCAGCGATTGCGGTTCAGAACCGTTATTACGAACTAAAACCTGTTTATCCGCTAATTGAACACCATCAGGCACTTGTGCAGCAAAGACCTGACTTGCCATTACCATACTCAGTGCAGCGCTAATGCTGGCAGTAAGTAATTTCTTTTTAGTTGTGTTTATCATCTTTTTCTACTCCAATTTTACATCGCCAGACTTTTATAAGTTGACGGCCCAGAAATAAGGGGCGGATTATCACCTGCATTCAAAAGGAACGATTTTGTTTGCAGGACCAGTAACTCTTTTGAGTAAAACTAGTGTCTAGTTTTTTATCATATACAGTCGCTTAATATCCATATAATCCAATGGGTCTTTCCCTGAAAACCCTCCCACTGATGGGCTGACAAGCCGTACACTCACCCGGTAATAAACGGGAATCAATACCGAGTCTTTATCGAGTTGAAATTCAGCCTGCTGGTATAATTTCTTACGCTCAACAGCATCTTTAGTGATTAACGCCTGCTCCAGATAGTCGTCGAAATTTTTATTCTGATAGAAAGTCGTGTTGTTACTGCTGCTTGAGAGCAGCATATTTAAAAATGCAGTAGGTTCATTGTAATCAGCACACCAAGTCGCTCTGGTCACCTCATAATTCCCCTCATGGCGGCTTTCGAGAGAGGTTTTCCATTCCTGATTTTGTAAAATCACATCAGCTCCCAGATTCTTTTTCCACATAGAAGCTGCGGCAATAGCCTGTTGTTTATTTTGATCCGATGTGTTGTATAACAATGTGAACTTCAGAGGATTTGCTTGATTAAAACCAGCCTGCGCCAATAATTCTCTGGCACGTTTATTACGCTGTTCCTGTGTCCAGTTAGCCCACTCTGGTTTAGAAAAATCGCCCCCCCCAATAAACGTTGGTGTAAAACCATAAGCGGGTATTTGCCCCTGCCCCATAATTTTTCTAGCAATAATATCTCTGTCGAGGCTTAACTTGACTGCTTCACGGACTCTCACATCAGTAAATGGTGGCTTTTTATTATTAATCTCGTAATAAAATGTACAAAGATAAGGACTAACGCGAACCTGATCAGAGATATCTTTCTTCATTTTCTGATACAGATTAGGAGGAATGGCGTTGTTGGTTATATTTATTTCCCCACTACGATAACGATTAATACCGCTAGTTTCCGACTGAAGAGGCAAAAGAGTAGCTTGTTCAATCACTGTCTTCTCGTTATTCCAATATTGTGGGTTACGCTCAAGTACTATTCGCTCATTCACCACCCACTCTTTCAACCGATATGCCCCATTTCCCACATAATTTTCTGGCAGTGTCCATTTATTGCCAAACTTTTCGACGATATCCTTTTTCACGGGTTTCATTGCTGTATGACTGAGCATATTGACAAAATAAGGCACAGGATGCGTCAAAATAACTTGTAAACGATGGTCATCTAGCGCTTTAACACCCAACTGATCGGGAGATTTTTTACCCTTCAGAACATCATCAATGTTTTCAACGTAAGCATATTGAAGGTAACTGGCATAAGGTGATCCCACATTTGGATCAGCCAATCGTTGCCAGCTATACTCAAAATCGTGTGCAGTGACCGGCGTTCCATCACTCCATTTAGCGTTATCACGCAGATAGAAAGTCCATACCGTGTCACCTTGATTTTCCCAATGGCTTGCAACTGCCGGAACGATTTCCCCTTCGGGACCGGTACTCACCAACCCTTCTAATAGATTAAGAATAATGTTGGTTTCCGGCACACCTTCAACTTTATGTGGATCAAGTGAGGCAACTTCTACGCCATTATCTACAGTAATCTGCTGTTGATCGGCAAGTTTCACCCCCTCTGGTACCTCAGCAGCAAACACCGCCGTAACAGGAAATGCCAATAATAAAAATATATTGGAAACAAACTTATATAATTTTAATTGTTTGATCTTCATTTCTTTCCTCCAGATTTAGTGAATCTTCTCATTCACTCTGCATATATCCCATAAAGACTGGCATCTTCGCGTTATACACCCCAAAGTAAAATACTTACGGATTAAATATTAAAGACTGCTTATCATACCAGTTGTTAAATATTCCTTTCATATTGCAAAGATTGACCTTACAAACAACTTATTACAACCTATTACATTAATTGGCAAAAGATCCCAAATCACACAACAATACATTGATATATAAAGATTTTTACACAATATGATTAACTAAAACAGGATATAAAGGTAAACCCAAATGAAAATAAACATAATTTTAACAAATTGCAATCAATGCAAATTAAAAACCTACATTCATCACAAAACCATGGTGGAAGCAGCCAGTTACACATTGTATAAACAGACCAGAATAATTTAAAAAATATTGGATTATTTGTATAAAATTCAGGAAGTACCGATAAAAAAAACGAGAAAAGATGATAAAACAAGCTTTATCATAAAAATGATAAGAATATTATAATTTATAATTTGACTAGAAAAAAATTCACCTCTTTTCTCGCAAGTCGTATCAGATTAGCCCCGGAAATAATGCCCTAATCCCTGTCACAATCAGCTCGATTCCTAAAGACATCAACAACAGCCCCATAATACGGGTGATAACGTTAATTCCCGTCTGCCCAAGGTATTTGACCACTAAAGGAGCGGCTCGAAATAATAACCAGCAGCAAAAAGCAAACAACGCGCTGGTTAGCGCAAGTCCAATAAAATTTTGCCACCCCTGGTAGCGAGAACTCCAAACAATACAAGAACTGATTGCACCAGGACCTGCCATTAACGGTAATGCCAATGGCACAACCCCGACACTCTCTCTGATCGCTGTTTCTGATTTTTCCTGCTTATTTTGCTTATCTTCCCCAAGCTTACCGTTAATCATCGACATAGCGATAGTCACAACAAGAATCCCACCAGCAATACGGAAAGAATCAATGGAAATACCAAACATACGCAGGATCGAATCACCTAACAGCAAAGCTGTCCATAAAATGATGGCAACAGAAATATTGGCTATAAAATTAGTTTTATTACGGGCAGATTGAGTCTGGTAATGAGTCATGCTAATAAAAACCGGCAAGATACCAACGGGATTAACTAGCGCAAACAATCCAACAAAAAACTTAATGTAACCAGGAAGATCCAGTAGCAAGTCACTCACAAATAACTCCTCATTGAGCTACGCAGTATTAGTAAGTCTGTTTCCATATGGTCATCCACCAGAATATTATGGAAAACTTAATTTTTTCTTTACATTATACCGATAAGATTTCGGTTTCTATCCACTATAACCCATTTTTTAATTAATAATTTCTTATATAAAAAGTTGTTTACTCGATATTTTCGCCAAGTTAATAACTTAATCTTATTCACTCTTTTGCCATTCAATTCATATTATCACCCATCAAAGCTGAAAGGAGTCAGCTTTGCATTTGTGTGATTAAGATCAATATATATTTAATACCAAATGGTAACCTGTAGCTATCATAAAATCACCAGACTAAATAGTCTGTAAAATACTTTTTTACCTAATATTAAAGATTTTTAATATTTATCAGGAGTCGTTTTTTATGACTGTAACTAATGCTACTGAACTGAATGAAATGGTTGCCAGAGTAAAAAAAGCGCAACGTGAATTTGCTAACTTCTCTCAAGAACAAGTTGACAAAATCTTCCGAGCTGCCGCTCTTGCGGCAGCCGATGCACGTATTCCTTTAGCAAAATTAGCCGTGACAGAATCGGGTATGGGTATTGTCGAAGACAAAGTCATCAAAAATCACTTTGCCTCCGAATACATCTATAACGCATATAAAGATGATAAAACTTGTGGCATTTTGTCCGAAGACCAAACATTCGGCACTATCACTATTGCTGAACCTATAGGCTTAATTTGCGGCATCGTGCCAACCACTAACCCAACATCTACAGCTATTTTTAAGGCGCTAATCAGCCTGAAAACCCGTAACGGTATTATTTTCTCACCACACCCACGAGCTAAAAAAGCAACCAACAAAGCCGCTGAATTGGTCCTACGTGCTGCAATTGAGGCCGGCGCACCTGAAGATATTATTGGCTGGATTGATGAACCCTCTGTTGAACTTTCTAATGCGTTGATGCACCACCAGGATATCAACCTGATCCTCGCTACCGGTGGCCCAGGTATGGTAAAAGCGGCATACAGCTCAGGTAAACCCGCAATCGGCGTTGGGGCGGGTAACACCCCCGTCGTCATTGATGAATCAGCTGATATTAAACGTGCCGTTGCATCTATTCTGATGTCCAAAACGTTTGACAACGGCGTTATCTGCGCTTCAGAACAGTCCGTTATCGTAGTGGATTCTGTTTACGAACAGGTACGTGAACGATTCTTTACTCACGGCGGTTATTTGTTACAAGGCAAAGAGCTGCAAGCTGTTCAGGATATTATCCTGAAAAACGGTAACCTGAACGCAGCAATTGTTGGTCAGCCTGCAACTAAAATTGCCAAAATGGCAGGCATCCATGTTCCTGAAAAAACCAAAATACTCATTGGGGAAGTCAGCCAGATTGATGAAACTGAACCTTTTGCTCACGAAAAACTGTCTCCACTGCTCGCTATGTACCATGCAAGCAGTTTTGAAGATGCGGTAGAAAAAGCAGAAAAACTGGTTGAAATGGGCGGTATTGGTCACACCTCCTGCCTGTATACCGATCAAGATAATCAAGCAGCAAGAGTCAAGTACTTTGGCGACAAAATGAAAACAGCACGCATCCTGGTGAATACACCCGCATCTCAAGGTGGTATCGGTGATCTTTACAACTTCAAACTTGCTCCATCTCTAACACTAGGTTGCGGTTCCTGGGGAGGAAATTCCATCTCCGAAAATGTGGGGCCAAAACATCTCATCAACACCAAAACCGTGGCGAAGAGAGCAGAAAATATGTTATGGCATAAACTTCCAAAATCAATTTACTTCCGTCGGGGTTCCCTACCTGTCGCATTAGGGGAAGTGGCAACCGATGGTGCAAAACGGGCCTTTATCGTAACAGACCGTTTCTTATTCAATCATGGTTATGCTGATCAAGTCACTGATGTGCTGAAATCCCACGGGATAGAAACAGAAGTTTTCTTTGAAGTTGAAGCTGACCCGACATTGAGCATCGTTCGTAAAGGTGCTGAACAAATGCATTCATTCAAACCAGATATCATTGTTGCACTAGGGGGGGGTTCTCCAATGGATGCCGCCAAAATTATGTGGGTAATGTATGAACACCCTGAAACGCATTTCGAAGAATTAGCCCTGCGATTTATGGATATCCGTAAACGCATCTACAAATTCCCGAAAATGGGCATTAAAGCTAAAATGGTAGCAATTACCACAACTTCCGGCACAGGCTCTGAAGTGACACCATTTGCCGTTGTCACTGATGATACCACCGGTCAAAAATATCCATTGGCTGACTATGCCCTGACTCCAGATATGGCTATCGTTGATGCTAATCTGGTAATGGATTTACCAAAATCACTGTGTGCTTTTGGTGGCTTGGATGCTATCACCCATTCTCTAGAAGCTTATGTATCTGTGCTGGCAAACGAATACTCTGACGGACAAGCACTTCAAGCACTAAAACTACTAAAAGAATTCCTTCCAGCCAGCTATCACGAAGGTGCAACTAATCCTATTGCCCGTGAACGGGTTCATAATGCTGCAACCATTGCTGGCATTGCATTTGCTAACGCCTTTCTGGGCGTATGTCACTCTATGGCACACAAACTGGGTTCTGAGTTCCATATCCCGCACGGCCTTGCTAACGCATTGCTGATTTGTAACGTTATCCGTTATAACGCTAACGATAACCCAACTAAACAGACTGCATTCAGCCAATATGACCGTCCACAGGCACGCCGTCGTTATGCTGAAATTGCAGATCATCTTGGCTTATCTGCTACCGGGGACCGTACCGCAACAAAAATTGAAAAACTGCTAGCATGGCTGGAAGAGATGAAATCTGAACTGGGTATCCCAACCTCTATCCGCGCCGCCGGTATTCAGGAAGCGGACTTTTTAGTAAAAATTGATAAATTGTCTGAAGATGCTTTCGATGACCAATGCACTGGCGCGAATCCTCGCTATCCTCTGATTTCTGAGCTGAAACAACTCTTGTTGGATTCATACTATGGACGTGAATTCACAGAAACAACTGTCACACAGGAAACAACAGAGCCAGCACAAAACCCGGGCAAAAACTAACCATCAACTAACTTAATATCACTTAAAGGGTGCTGATATCAGTACCCTTTAACTCATGCCATAAAAACGCCGACTCAATCCTAATAAGCCCTCAAACGTCCTCTGGAAGCTTTAAAAAATTATTAACTACCGCTGTATTTTCGTTTTTCCTTAGCTTCATTGATAACATCCGTATAGTGTTTGCGGCAAACAGACACATATTTTTCATTACCCCCGATATCAATCTGCTTACCATCATAAATGGCCACACCTTCACTATCAAAACGTAATACACGGCTTGCTTTACGTCCACAATGGCAAATAGTTTTCAGCTCAACCAACTTATCAGCCCATGCCAAAAGATATTGGCTACCGCTAAAAAGCTCCCCTCTAAAATCAGTTCTCAACCCATAACATAGGGCAGGAATATCATCGTAGTCAGTCACTTTACACAGCTGTTCAACCTGTTCTTTTGTAAGAAACTGACATTCATCAATCAACACACAATGCACTTTCTCCCGCTTATTTTCATTTCTGATCAACTCACCTATATCCGTCTGTTGGCTAAACAGGAGTGCACCAGCGGATAATCCAATCCGAGAACTGACTTTTCCTTTTCCAAACCGAGTGTCAATTTCTGCGGTAAAAATCAGCGTCCTCATCCCCCTCTCATTATAGTTATATGAAGACTGCAACAGAGATGTCGATTTTCCAGCGTTCATTACAGAGTAATAAAAATAAAGTTGAGCCATAGGCCCTACCCCTTAACAAAATTTATAAAGCCATATAGTCAGATGAGTTTACCATAAACTTTAGTAGTGATTATCCATCTCAGTAAGCTACATCCGTTGATATCGTAAAATATTTAGCTTAGTGATGTCTTAATCATTCATGATCATTATTACATCACATGGGCAATTAAGACTCATCTGCGTGGCAAATGCTCATGTTTAAATTAAGCAAATGAAAGATTGATTGATTTGTTGCATATTGTATGCAAATTAATAAACTGCGTGATTTACTGTCAGAAAATGACAACAGAAAATCAAGGATAACTCATGGATTAGTCATAAGTTTTTTTAAACTTAGTATTATTCTTCCTTAACTGGTATGATAAGAAACAGTTAAAATTACTTACCGATTTAGTATATAGATGGTTTATAAATTAGAGAGATAATCATGTACCCTCTTAAAGGTACTTTGAACATGTTATTGGTGAATGACAATCAAAATAGCTGTATAAAAAGCGCTATATAACTTTTGTAAAGAAATTACGTTTAAAAAAAAGAGTCATTTTATCGGAATATGAGAAATTGACTATTGCAGAAAATAAAATAGCATTCTATTATTATATCCACATCAGCCATCATCATTATAATTTGAGACCAGGACAATGAGCGATTTAAAAACCTTAAATAACATCCGTACTTTACGAGCTCAGGCAAGAGAATGTGACCTTGAGTTCTTAGAAGAAATACTAGAAAAACTGACCGTCGTTGTTGAAGAACGCCGTGAAGAAGAAAGTCTGGTACAAGCGGAATTAGAAGAACGCACACGTAAATTGGAAGAAGTTCGTAAAATGATTCTTGAACAAGGAATTGATCCAAGCGAATTGCTCCAAACAATGAGTACTGGCAAATCTGCTGGTAAAACAAAACGTGCTGCACGTCCAGCTAAATATCAATATGTTGATACAAACGGTGAAACTAAAACCTGGACTGGCCAGGGACGTACACCAGCTGTTATCAAAAAAGCAATTGAAGAGGAAGGTAAAACTCTGGAAAGCTTCTTGCTGTAACTTGTTGTTTTTGAATTGATTTAATTAAAAACACCCTTTCAAAATAGAAGGGTGTTTTTATTATTTAAATTGTTTAAATAACAAAAGAATTAACAGCTATCATATCAATTTGTTTGAGTATCATTGACAAGGATTTAATCAAGTTGTGCGTTTTTGTATCATTCTTTTGTGATAAAGCAGAGCTAGTTGTAACCTAGCTAATGCCAAGGCAAATAATAATCAAACAGACACAACTATTTACTTCTTTTGGTAACTGTCGTTGATCCAATAGAAAAGGAGCCAACTGGCTCCTTTTCCTTATTTAGATTTATGATAAAAACTCAAATACCACTCTACGAACTGCTTCACACCATGCCTGACCGAAGTATTGGGTGCAAATCCTATTCTTTGAAAAATGTCACTGGAATCGGCACAGGTCGATAGAACATCACCATCTTGCATAGGCATAAAATTTTTCTTGGCCTGAATGCCTAATGACTCTTCTATCGCTTCAATAAAATCACCTAATCTAGTTGGTTGACCATTACCAATATTATAAATACAGTAAGGAGCAGAACTGGTAGATATTTGCCCATCCTCAACCACCCAGCTCTCATTTGGCACAGGAATGATGTCTTGTAATCTGATTATTGATTCAACGATATCATCTATATAAGTAAAATCTCTAACCATATTGCCGTGGTTATACACATCAATAGGATGCCCTGATAACATAGCCTTAGTGAACTTAAATAAAGCCATATCAGGACGCCCCCATGGGCCATATACGGTGAAAAAACGCAAACCTGTCGTTGGCAACTGATAAAGATGAGAATAACTGTGAGACATTAATTCATCTGATTTTTTAGTTGCCGCATATAACGAAATTGGATGATCAACAGAATCGTTTGTAGAAAACGGTTGCTTTCTATTTAGCCCGTAAACTGAACTGGAAGAGGAATATAATAAATGCTCAACATTATTATGACGACAAGCTTCCAGTATATTGATATGCCCTATTATATTCGAATCAATGTAAGCCATTGGATTCTGCAATGAATAGCGAACACCAGCCTGAGCCCCCAGATGGATAACCCGCTGAAATTGATGTCGCTCAAAAAGATCGGGAATAGCTATTCTGTCAGCTAAATCCAGTTTTTCAAATTTAAAACCTGGCTTGCCAAGTAATAGGTCTAACCGTGCCTGCTTGAGATTCACATCATAATAGTCATTAAGGTTGTCGATACCTACAACCTCATACCCCATTTGCAATAACCGCTGACTCACATGGAAACCAATAAAACCAGCAGCACCTGTCACTAAGAGTTTCATCGTATTACTCAGATAACTGGGTTAATGGATGCACCACGACCAATCCCATAATAAATAAAACCTCGGGATTGCAGGCGTTCAGGATCATAGAGATTCCGGCCATCAAAGATAACCGGGGTCTTAAGAGACTCTTTGATGACATCAAAATCCGGTGCACGGAAACTTTGCCATTCAGTACAAATAATCAGGGCATCCGCTCCCTTAAGAGCCGCCTCTTTAGTACCCATTAATGACAAATCATCACGTTGACCATAAATACGTTGGGCTTCCTGCATAGCTTCAGGATCGTAAGCCTGTATTTTTGCACCGCCCTGCCACAATGTTTCCATCAAAACACGACTTGATGCTTCACGCATATCATCGGTATTCGGTTTGAACGCTAATCCCCAAACAGCAAATGTCTTACCGGATAAATCTTCACCAAAGTGACGTTTTACAAAAGAAGGTAATTTACTCTTTTGCTGTTCATTCACTTGTTCTACCGCATGAAGAATTTTAGGCTGATAACCAATTTGCTCCGCAGTACGAATTAACGCCTGTACATCTTTCGGGAAACAGGAGCCACCATAACCACAACCCGGATAAATAAAATGATAACCAATACGAGAATCAGAACCAATTCCTTGACGAACATGTTCAATATCAGCTCCCAGCATTTCAGCTAAGTTAGAGATCTCATTCATAAAGCTGATTTTTGTTGCCAACATACAGTTTGCGGCATATTTCGTCAGTTCTGCGCTGCGGATATCCATCACAATCATACGATCATGATTACGGTTAAATGGTTCATACAATTCACGCACCAGATCAATGACTCTTTCGTTATCACACCCAATAATGATTCGCTCAGGACGCATACAATCTGCAATAGCGGCCCCTTCTTTCAGGAATTCTGGATTAGAAACCACATCAAATGGAATATCAAGATTGCGCTGACGCAGACTCTCATTGACAACAGCATTAACTTTATCGGCAGTACCAACAGGAACCGTGGATTTATCGATAATAACTTTATAACTCTCCATGTACTCCGCTATAGTACGGGCAACAGCGGTTACATATTTCAAATCTGCTGAACCATCTTCATCAGGAGGCGTACCTACAGCAATAAACTGTAATTTACCGTGTGCAACACCAGCCTTTGCATCTGTACTAAAATTCAGACGGCCTTCTTCATAATTCTTCTTAACCAGCGGTGCCAAGCCAGGTTCAAAAATAGGGATCTGACCATTTTTCAAGTTTTCAACTTTATTTGCATCTACATCAATACAAAGTACATCATGCCCTACTTCAGCTAAAACCGTAGCCTGCACCAAGCCAACATAACCAATACCAAATACCGTAACTTTCATATGATACCTAAATTTCCGCAAAATTATTCTTTAGTCTGATTCTGTAAAGCCACTAGCCCTAACCAATCAGTAAACTCTTTGCCTAACTCATAGTGTTTCATACCATACCGAACAAACGCCTGCATATATCCAAGCTTATTGCCACAATCATGGCTTAAACCCTGCAAGTGGTATGCTTCCACGGATTCCTCTTCCATTAACATAGCAATCGCATCGGTAAGTTGAATTTCATCGCCGGCCCCTGGTGCTGTTTTTGCCAATAACGGCCAAATTCTTTCAGACAGCACATAACGGCCAACAATAGAAAGGTTTGATGGTGCTTCTTCCGGTTTAGGTTTTTCAACTACACGTTTGATTGGCTTACTATCACCTGGTTGAAGACTTGCTCCCTGGCAATCAACAACACCATAACTGGAAACTTCTTCATGAGGCACAGGCTCTACTAATATCTGGCTGGCACCGGTTTCATTATAACGAGCCAACATCTCACTCAGATTATATTTAGTTAGGTCTGTACTATACTCGTCAAGAATAACGTCAGGGAGTATCACAGCAAAAGGTTCATCACCAATTAAAGGCTTCGCACATAACACAGCATGTCCTAACCCTTTAGCAATTCCCTGCCGGGTTTGCATAATAGTGACATGGCTTGGGCAAATAGACTGAACTTCATCCAATAACTGACGTTTCACCCTTTTTTCAAGGATCGCTTCCAGCTCAAAACTGGTATCAAAATGGTTTTCGATTGAATTTTTCGATGAATGAGTAACCAAGATAATTTCATTAATGCCAGCGGCAATACACTCATTAACAACGTACTGAATAAGGGGCTTATCCACTAAAGGTAGCATCTCTTTAGGAATCGCTTTCGTGGCGGGTAACATTCTGGTTCCTAATCCCGCGACGGGAATAACGGCTTTCTTAACTACTTTGTTTACTGATGGCATTAATCTTATCTCCTGCTGTTTTTGGTTGAAACAAATCCGTCTTCAACTCAAAATCAGTGCTAACTCTTTCAGAACCTATTCCAATAAAGCATTATTATCTCTCACATATACCTGTTACCTTTCAAGTTGCCTCTTTGTTGGCTGCACTCACTCACCCCAGTCACAGAGTTATCTATGCTCCTGGGGATTCGCTCCCTTGCCGTCGCGATGCATCTTGAAATCTATTGGGTATAGTACGCCGCTTCACTCGCTCTTTTTGGACTAGATTAAGCACGTCCAAAAGCCAGTGCTTTTATCTAAGCACTAGCAAATCCACTTTTTACTACAAAGAACAGCCAATAAATATAGCCTAATGAGATAGGTTCCAGACGTAATGGGCTGAGTATACCAGCTAATTCTATCCGATAAACAGCACCGTAATGTTTAATTACATCACCGTGACTTGATGTTTAATATCTGCTTTTTTAAGCAAAATGTCACTCTGGTAATATTCATCTGGAACACATTGAAGAAAGCATCAATTTTATTTGACTATCTGTATTCCAAATCCGGCATTGCCATTCAGCACTATGAGAACAAACTTGGTTCGAACAAATCGTTCGCAATGTTCCAAGCGGAACACCACTATCTAATTGAATTTGGCGATTACCCGATTTAATACTGGCATGTAACCCCGCAGAAGTAAGCAAAACCGTTTTATTAACGGTATGATAATACCCGAGCAACAGTGGAAATTGCCCTTGTAGCCCTGCATTCTCCAACAAGTTATTAATCCTGTTCAAAATACCTGCCATGCTGGGTAAACGCCGAGAATGATGGATGATATGTTCTTGTAATAAGCTATTAAATACAACTCTTAGTAATAATGCTGAAATCACACCATACTCTTTTGAACGGCTAATATCCAGACAATAAAAAGCTAATTCATTATCAGACAATGCAGCCATATCGAGAATTAACCCTGGTTTATCAATCATATTTAATTTTCGGTAATTGACCCTACAGTGAGCAATCACCTGTGAAACCGGGGGTTGCAACTGCTTAAGCATATTTAATGCTTCATCTGAATTATGTTTTAACGTTAACCAATCTTTATTCAAATTATTCTGCTCAATCGCACCGGACATAAAGACCGCAGGATGCAAATAGGCCAACACAGCCTTTTTGATCTCATTGAGATCTGAAACGGGTTTTAATAAAACATCTTTTGCACCTAAACGAAGTACTTCATCAACTTCTGCCATCTTGTTGGTTGCTGAAATAATAATAACTGGAATACTCACACCCTCATTAGTCAATTTGGCAACAAATTCAATACCATTCATAACCGGCATATCTAAATCACATAAAATAAGTTCAATATGCGCTTCGCTTCCCAGCATCTGTAATGCAACAGCACCATTAGATGCAACCAACACCCTAGCACCCAACGTTCGCAAATACCCTGCCAGCAAAGAACTAAAAACAGGTTCATCCTCTACAATCAAAATTTCTTTGCCTGCCAGTGCTTTTTCCATAAACGCGCTCCCTTACCTTAATATTGCGACTTTCACCTTTATCTTAGGTACTATCAATCATATTAGTTCAATTGAGTGACTATCATTTGTTCTCTTACGTTTCTTTGCAATAGAAAACGCATAAAATGGTATTTCACCCTTAAAAAATTGGAGTTATTTTGACAGAATTATGTCCTTGTGGTAGTGCAATAACTTTTGCAGATTGTTGTTCTCCTTATCTGCAAAACATAAAATTTGCTGCCAACGCTGAATCATTAATGCGTTCCAGATACAGTGCTTATGTAAAACACAATGTCGATTATCTTATTACCAGTTGGCATCCTGACTGTCAGGCTGAAAAGTGGCGTTTAGATATAGAACAAAGTTTTATTGCAACTCAATGGATCGGGTTAAATGTAATCGCGACTGAAAAAGGCAAAGACGACAACGAAGCCTATGTTGAATTTTCAGCTTGCTTTCTTGATCAGAAAGCTCAAGATAAACAACTTATCCATGAACGCTCACGTTTTCTTCGTATAGATCGGCGTTGGTACTATATTGATGGTGTAAAGCCTCAAACTGGCCGTAATAATCCTTGCCCATGCGGTTCGGGTAAAAAATACAAAAAATGTTGTGGTTAAAAACCACAGACAAAAACCAGATAAACAAGAAACGAAAAAGATTTAAGGAATCATCTCATTCATGCCACACCAAAATATACAAAAGAAAATTCTGCGTACTATTTGCCCTGATGCGAAAGGATTAATCGCTAAAATTACCAATATCTGCTACAAACACCAACTGAATATAGTTCAGAACAACGAATTCGTCGATCATTGCACTGGCCGTTTTTTCATGCGCACTGAACTTGAAGGAATCTTCAACGATGAAACATTTCTGGCTGATTTAGATGACGCACTTCCGGTTGGATCTCAACGGGAATTAAACTCTGCGGGTCGTCGTCGGATCGTTATTATGGTAACAAAAGAAGCGCATTGTCTTGGGGATTTACTCATGAAAAGCGCTTATGATGGACTTGATGTTGAAATTGCGGCAGTTATTGGCAACCACGCAACATTGCAATCATTAGTTGAGCAATTTGGTATTCCTTTTCATTTAATCAGTCACGAAGATTTAACCCGTGAACAACACGACGAAAAACTGATTGCCCAGATCGATCAATACAAACCTGATTACGTGGTACTAGCCAAATACATGCGGGTACTGACACCAGAATTCGTTCAACATTATCCAAATCAGATCATTAACATTCACCACTCCTTCTTACCTGCATTTATAGGGGCCCGTCCTTATCATCAAGCTTACGAGAGAGGTGTAAAAATCATAGGAGCAACAGCTCACTACGTGAATGACAATCTGGATGAAGGTCCAATTATTACTCAGAACGTCATTAACATAGACCATACATACACAGCGGAAGACATGATGAGAGCGGGCCGAGACGTTGAAAAAAACGTCCTAAGTCATGCTTTATACTGGGTTCTTGCTCAACGTGTTTTTGTTTATGGGAACCGCACTATAATTCTTTAAAATTAAATCAATTGGGACATAAGAGCAGCATTCAATAATTTAATTTTCAAACATATGTTTTACAGCGGCGGTTCATTTGATATGACTCCGCCCGTTGTAACCGACAATGATACATTTCAAAACTTGATGGGGTTCTATTTGTTCATAGGCTCAATATAAGGATAAAAAAACGGCATACGGTCACTTATTTTCAAAATAGACTTTACAGCAGCAGCTCATTTGATGTGATTCTGCCTGCTGTCATCAACAGTGATACATTTCAAAACTTGGTGGGATTCCCGGACGGCCAAAGGGAACAGACTGTAAATCTGCCGTCACAGACTTCGAAGGTTCGAGTTGAGCGCAGCGAAACAACAATGCGGCGCTTGCGACGCGTTGGCCCGCAGGGCGAGGAACGCAGTGACGAGTCATCCTTCCCCCACCACCGGCAAACAGACTCCTTATTTGCTCACAACCGAACCAATTAAGGATAAAAAAACGGCATACGGTTACTTATTTTCAAAATAGACTTTACAGCAGCAGCTCATTTGATGTGATTCTGCCTGCTGTCATCAACAGTGATACATTTCAAAACTTGGTGGGATTCCCGGACGGCCAAAGGGAACAGACTGTAAATCTGCCGTCACAGACTTCGAAGGTTCGAGTTGAGCGCAGCGAAACAACAATGCGGCGCTTGCGACGCGTTGGCCCGCAGGGCGAGGAACGCAGTGACGAGTCATCCTTCCCCCACCACCGGCAAACAGACTCCTTATTTGCTCACAACCGGACCAATTAAGGATAAAAAAACGGCATACGGTCACTTATTTTCAAAATAGACTTTACAGCAGCAGCTCATTTGATATGATTCTGCCCGCTGTAATCAACAGTGATACATTTCAAAACTTGGTGGGGTTCCCGAGCGGCCAAAGGGAGCAGACTGTAAATCTGCCGTCACAGACTTCGAAGGTTCGAATCCTTCCCCCACCACCACCGCTTAATATGCACTCAAGCATTCCAAAGAAACTAATAACAGCATATTCCCCATTCAGGGGAATGGTCGAGAACCTTCGCCAAGGTTCGAGTTGAGCGCAGCGAAACAACAACGCGACGCTTGCGACGCGTTGGCCCGAAGGGCGAGGAACGCAGTGACGAGTCATCCTTCCCCCACCACCACCGCTTAATATGCACTCAAGCATTCCAAAGAAACTAATAACAACATATTCCCCATTCAGGGAATGGTCGAAAACCTTCACCAAGATTCGAATTGAGCGCAGCGAAACCCAAAAACCATATTTGAACCTACATACTTTTGAGTTCCTACATACCTTTGAATTGACTGTGCTCTTAACATACCCACAATCATATTTTTTATCACACCTTTATGTGAAATTTAATTTCACACAACAACCCAATAAAAATCAAATAAATCATATAATTATAAGAAAAATCAGCTTCAAGAATGGGGTATACGAATGTGATGGCTGTCGTATATTTGTGAAATTCCGTGTGAAATAATCATAAAAAATAACAAATTATAACAGCAACACTAGGGAACCATTATGGACCAATCAATTCAAAAAATAGGGATTATAGGATTGGGCACTATGGGCATGGGGATCGCTCGTTCATTAATACGCGCGGGCATTCCTACATATGGCTTTGATTTAAATCTAAAAGCCTGTGATCAACTTCTGCAAGAGGGCGCTAAAGTTGCTGCAAACAATGCAGCAAGTTGGGCATCAGAACTGGATATCATTTTACTTGTTGTGGTCAACGGTGCTCAAATAGAAAACATACTATTCGGTGGAAAAACACCACTGGTCAGGCGGCTAAAAACCGGTACAGTCATCGTACTTCACAGTACCGTTGCCGCAAGAGCAAGCGAAAGACTTTGCTCGTCGTCTTAGCCAGTACAATATCAGAATGCTGGATGCTCCTTTACAGTTATGGCTTCTGGTGAACCTGCATTATTTGAACAATTAAAACCCATATTTAATGCCACCACGGAGCGCCTTTATCGTATCGGAGATGAAATTGGCCTGGGTTCCACCGTTAAAACTATCCATCAGTTACTTGCGGGTGTACATATTGCTGTCGCAGCAGAAAGTATGGCGTTAGCCGCAAAAGCAGGTATTTCTTTAGATCTCATGTATGACATCGTGACTCATGCCGCTGGTAACTCCTGGATGTTTGAAAACCGTGTCCCTCATATTCTCGCGGGAGATTACACACCAAAATCCTCCGTAGATATTTTCGTCAAAGATCTGGGATTAGTATTAGAGACAGGCAAGGCATTGAGATTCCCATTACCTCTATCAGCCACAGCACATCAAATGTTCCTTGCTGCCACTAACGAAGGTTTTGGTCAATGGGATGACAGCGCAGTTATCAAAACTTTTAAAGGTATCACTTTACCGGAGAAAGAATTATGACCATTAAATTGGGTGTTATTGCCGATGACTTTACCGGCGCAACCGATATCGCAAGTTTTATGGTGCAAAGCGGCTGGCGGGTTGTTCAGTTACTGGTTGCACCTGATGAAAATACAGTCGTCCCACAGAATATTGATGCCATTGTTATCAGCCTAAAAAGCCGCTCTTGCCCGGTAGATGAAGCGGTGAACAACTCACTAAAATCCTGCCGCTGGTTACGCCAAGAAGCAGGGTCCATGAATGATCTACTACCTATTGCCAGTGCTGTGTCAGAACTGACATTAGTAACCGGGGGTTCTGGCCTTGGTGCCGCACTTGCCAGTACAAATACCGGAAAATTATTGTCACCACCTCAGCCGGAAGGTGCAACACCCCCTGCTCAGAATAGACGTCCCGTGATCCTTTCCGGCAGTTGCTCCGTAATGACCAACAAACAAGTGGCTCAGTATCAGAAGCTAGCATTAATTTTTTCCTGCATGCTCAGGAGATGTTTCATGAGTGAACAGGCGCTACGAACAGAATTAGTAGAATGGGCTCGTTCAATGTTTTACCGAGGTTATCGCAGTGGCGGTGCAGGTAATATCAGTGCCAAACTGGATGATGGCACAATTATCATCACGCCAACCAACTCCAGTTTTGGCGACTTGCAAGCTGATCGTCTTAGCAAGCTGGATATAGAGGGTAACTGGCTATCTGGCGACAAACCCACGAAAGAAGTTGCCATGCATCCCATTCTGCTTTCTAACCACGGACCTGTTGTCGGTGGCAAAACTTTACGGCAAGCTTTTTTCAATGCGGAAGAATTGGAAGATACTGCCCGGTTATATCTGACATTATTACCATACGGTTTCACCACCTTAAATAAAGGGCAAGTGCAGGAACTTGAAACTCGTTATCCCAAAAACTGAATAAAAGGAATTCATCATGGCTGAATTTGCGGCAAACCTAAGTACGATGTTTAACGACGTTCCTTTTAAAGAACGTTTTGCCCGCGCAGCCAAAGCTGGATTTAAAGGCGTTGAATATCTGTTTCCTTATGAAGAAACCGCTGAAAACCTGGCTGTCCTGTTAAAACAGCATCAATTAACACAGGTTCTGTTCAACATGCCTGCCGGAAACTGGGCGGCGAACGAAAGAGGGATAGCCTCTGTTCCTGGTCGTGAAAAAGAATTTGCCGAAGGTGTACAGACCGCTCTGAAATATGCATTGGCTCTGAACTGTAAGCAAATTCATGCTATGGCAGGAAAACTGGATGAACAATTTACACCAGAACAACAACGTGAGTGTTATATCAGAAATATTCAACATTCCGCTGATGTGATGGCGGAACATAACATTAACGTATTAATTGAACCGATTAATAATCGTGATATGCCAGGTTATTTTCTGACAACTCAGCATCAGGCTGAAATATTGCTTAAAGAAATTAACCGTCAAAATGTTTTTATTCAGCTAGACCTTTATCACTGCCAGATTATGGAAGGTGATTTACTTCGCACCATTGAACGTTTATGGGGAAAATTCAGTCATATCCAGATTGCCTCCGTACCGGAACGCCATGAACCTGATAGTGGCGAAGTGAACTACCCATGGTTATTTAATAAACTGGATGAAATGGGCTATCAAGGCTGGCTAGGTTGTGAGTATCACCCCATCGGCTACACTGAAAATGGTCTGGGTTGGTTGATCAAGGCACAGAAATAACCGGAGAAAATATGCTCCCATCAGAGCGCAGAGACTTTATTTATCGCTATGTACATGAATATCGCACAATTTCCATCAGCGCCTTGGTTGAACTGATGAACGTTTCGCATATGACAGTACGGCGGGATATCCGCACTCTGGAAGAGGAAGGCAAAGTCATTAATGTCAGTGGCGGTGTGCAACTCAGTGATGTTCTACGCCAAGAATTACCCTGGAATGAAAAAGCCCAACTTAATCATCGGCATAAACGAGAAATTGGCCAATATGCGGTATCCATGGTTGAAGATGGACAAGTTGTTTATCTTGATGCCGGCACCACCACATTTGAAATTGCCAGAGTATTGGCTGAGCGTTTTAACCTCACCATTATTACTAATGATTTTTCC
>NZ_LJCS01000060.1:0-27833 GCF_001280945.1 Photorhabdus heterorhabditis
ACGCCCGGTGTGAACGGAAGGCATCAGTTGTCGTAGGAATGTGGTCATAATAGAAGTTCTGAATTTGGAATGGGAACCAAGATATTAACTGATAAGGGATAACTTTTGCGACACCCTCGCACTGGGCGAGGGTTTACGGCGTTTTTCGCTAACCCATATTTCATACATCCAATCAGTATACAGGCCGCAAGCGCAGGCGAAGATCCGGCCCGACTTGCTGTACATCAAAAATGTTAAATTCTGGCGCTTCGGCTAGATTTTTAAGTTCAGGAATAGTAAACAAACCACAAGCGGTATCACCCAGCACCTTTGGTGCGACATAAAGAACCAGCTCATCCACCAGCCCCAAGTTCAACAATGCGCCAGCCAATAACGGGCCGCATTCTGCCCAAACCGTATTCATCTGACGTTTGCCCAGTTGCATCATCAGTAACACTAAATCCACACCAGCATCACGAGCAGGCAGCAGTATTTGCTCTACATTTTCAGGCCAGTTATCTTCATCCGCTTTGGTTCGAGCCAACCAACAATGACCAGGTTGTTGTATGACCTGATGATGCGGAGCAACACGATTCTGACTGTCAACAATGACACGCACTGGCTGACGAAGATTTTCCTTCGGATAAACCGCCTGAGTTTCTGCATCCAATTCGCTCCAACGAACCGTCAAGTAAGGATTATCAGCCAGAACCGTGCTGCTGGAACTCAGAATTGCGCTACATTGAGCGCGGAGTTTCTGCACATCATAACGAGACTGTAATGATGTAATCCATTTACTTTCTCCGGAAGCCAGCGCAGTTCTCCCATCAAGAGAAGAAGCCATCTTCAATTGAATATACGGGAACCCTGTACGCATCCGCTTCAGAAACCCCCGGTTAAGGGATTCCGCTTCCGCCATCATCAACCCATGTTCTACTTCAATACCCGCCTGTTGCAGCTTATAAAGCCCTCTTCCCGCTACTTGGGGATTAGGATCTTGCATAGCAGTAACCACACGGTTGACACCAGCCGTAATCAAGGCATCAGCACAAGGAGGAGTTTTACCGTGATGATTACATGGTTCGAGAGTGACATAAGCGGTTGAGCCTTTGGCTTTATCTCCGGCCATCCGTAAAGCATGAACTTCAGCATGCGGGCCACCAGAACGTAAATGAAAACCTTCCCCAACAATCTGTCCATCACGCACAATTACACAACCAACGTTGGGATTAGGTGATGTGGTAAAACGCCCCTGACGCGCCAATTCAAGCGCGCGCGCCATATATTTTTCATCTCTATTCACTAGCTTATTAATCCTGTAATTTAGCAATCTCTTCACCAAATTCACGAATATCTTCAAAGCTACGGTAGACGGAAGCAAAACGGATATAGGCGACTTTATCCAATTTCTTCAACTCATCCATGACCAAATTACCAATCATTTTAGATGGAATTTCCCGTTCACCAGTAGCTCGTAACTGAGATTTAATATAGCTAATCGCCATTTCTACATCATCAGAACTGACTGGGCGTTTCTCCAGTGCTTTTTGCATACCGCGCCGTAATTTTTCTTCATCGAATGGCTCCCGGATATCATCACTTTTTATTACCCTCGGCATAACCAGCTCAGCCATTTCAAAAGTGGTGAACCGCTCATGACATTCAAGACACTGGCGCCTGCGGCGCACCTGCGAACCATCCCCGACCAAACGGGAGTCAATCACTTTGGTATCAACAGCAGCACAAAATGGGCAATGCATATCGTTTCCTGATGGTTAATACGAACTAAATTTACAGTTTATCCTTAATCTGAATAAAAAACACCCTGTCAGCCGGATACTCACAGGGTGTTTAAACAGCATTAAGGCCGAATCATTAAGGCAATAAAGATGGCTGATCAGCCCCTTCCTTTTCAACCTTTTGCTGGATCATGTGTTCACGCTTCATACCCAGTTTCAACGCTAATGCGGAAGCAACATAGATAGAAGATATCGTACCGATAGAAACACCGATTAACATTGCCAGTGAGAACCCTTTCAGCATCGCACCACCGAAAATATACAACATCAGTACCACCAATAAGGTTGTCGCAGAAGTCATGATGGTACGACTCAGTGTTTGGGTCAGAGATACATTCATAATTTCATACGACGTACCACGACGGATCTTACGGAAGTTTTCACGGATACGGTCAGAAACCACGATACTGTCATTCAGTGAGTAACCAATAACAGACATCAGAGATGCCACAATTGTCAGGTCAATCTCAATATGGAACAACGACAGTACCCCTAGCGTGATGACGACGTCATGCGCAAGCGCGAGAACCGCCCCCAATGCCAGCCGCCATTCAAAGCGGAATCCAACATAAATCAAGATACAGATAAGCGCCGCTAACAACGCCATGGCACCATTTTGAGCGAGTTCAGCACCAACACTCGGCCCAACAATTTCAACGCGATTTACACTCGCATCTTTATCAACGGTGTCATTGATGACCTTGATTACCCTTTTGCTCAGTTCTTCATTAGCAGCACCTGTAACCGGCGGCATACGCACCATCACGTCACGACTACTTCCGAAATTTTGCAATAGGGGATCTACAAAACCCGCTTTTGCCAGGTTATCACGCATTTTATCCAGATCAGCCGGTTTACTGAGCTTAATTTCGATTACCGTACCACCGGTAAAATCCAATCCCCAGTTAAAACCGCGAGTTGCCATCACAAAAATAGAAGCCACCAACAGCAGCAACGAAATTCCGAAAGCAACGTTGTCCCAGCGCATAAAGTCGTAGACTTTACGACCATGGTTCAATTGTTCAACAGTATAATCCTGTGCCACAACGAGCTCCTTAAATTGACAGCTTCTTAATACGCTTACCGCCATATAGCAGGTTCACGATAGCCCGCGTACCGACAATAGCAGTGAACATAGAAGTGGCGACACCAATTGACGTTGTTATCGCAAAGCCTTTAATTGACCCGGTACCAACAGCGTAAAGAATGACAGCCGTAATCAGCGTAGTCAGGTTAGCATCGACAATACTGGAGAAAGCCCCTTTATAACCTTCGTGTATCGCTTGCTGTACAGTACGGCCATTACGCAATTCTTCTTTGATACGCTCGTTTATCAACACGTTAGCATCAACTGCCACCGCCAAAGTCAGAACAATCCCTGCAATCCCCGGCATGGTTAGCGTAGCCCCCGGTAATAGGGACATTACACCAACAATCAGCACTAGGTTAGCCAACAGTGCACTACTCGCAATCAAACCAAATTTGCGATAGTAAATCACCATAAACAGGATTGATGCGATCAATCCCCACAAACAAGCTTCCAAACCTTGCTCAATGTTTTGCAGGCCAAGAGTTGGTCCTATAGTACGCTCTTCCACAATCTGAATCGGTGCAATCAAAGCACCAGCGCGCAGCAGTAAAGATAACTGACGGGCTTCAGTTGCATTGGAAATACCAGTAATACGGAAATTATTCCCCAAACGGGTCTGGATATTAGCAATGTTAATCACTTCTTCATTTTTGACTAACACCGCCCGGCCATTAGCATCTTTCTTGCCGCTGTCTTTATATTCCACAAACAGCGTCGCCATTGGTTTACCAACATTGTCTTTGGTGAAATTAGACATCGCGGTACCACCAGCACTGTCTAGTGAAATATTCACCTCTGGCTGACCGTATTCATCCGTACCAGAGGTCGAATCTGTAATGTGATCACCCGTCAGAATAACGCGCTTATACAACACAACCGGATTACCATCACGGGTATTTTTCACCTCAGAATCACCCGGTACACGGCCTGACGCAGCCGCTGTAGCATCAACGCTGGAATTAACTAAACGGAATTCCAATGTCGCTGTCGCACCAAGAATTTCTTTAGCGCGGGCAGTATCCTGAATACCCGGTAATTCAACCACGATACGGTCAGAGCCTTGACGCTGAACTAATGGTTCTGCAACACCCAGTTGGTTAACACGGTTACGCAGAATGGTAATGTTCTGTTGCACTGCATAAGAACGGGCTTCGCGCTGACGCTCATCACTCATTACCGCTTTCAGGGTATTGTTTGTTCCAACACTGAACACTAAATCACGGTGACGGCCAGTGAGATAGCTCTCTGCATCAGAGCGAGCTTTTTCATCACGGAAACGGATTTCTACACCATAATTCTCAATTTTGCGGATGGTGGAGTAAAGAATACCTTTTTCACGTAAATCAGTGCGCAGGCCATCAATATTCTGCTCTTGCAGTTTGCCTAACGCGGTTTCCATATCCACTTCCATTAAGAAGTGAACACCACCACGCAAATCAAGACCCAGTTTCATTGGCTCTGCGCCAAGCTTACTCAGCCAAGTTGGTGTTGCTGGAGCCAAGTTCAATGCCACCACATACTGATCGCCCAATTCGGACATCAATATTTCACGGGCACGAAGCTGAATATCAGAATTACTGAAACGAGCAAGAATTGCACCATTTTCCAGCGCAATAGATTTACTCGTGATTTGATCTTTTTCTAAAACATTACGGACTTGGTCCAGCGTTCGCTCACTGGCGGCAATGCCTCGCGCGCCAGTGATTTGTACAGCCGGATCCTCACCATAAAGGTTGGGAAGTGCATAAAGCAAACCGATGAGGATCGCAGCGATCAGCATCAGATACTTCCACAAAGGATAACGGTTTAGCACGGCAGTTCCCTTCGGGAAAATCAGAAATTACAGAGCTTTCATTGTACCTTTCGGTAAAACGGCAGCGACGAAATCACGTTTAATGGTCACTTCAGTAGTGTCATTCAGCGCTACAACAACATAACCCGTGTCAGAAACTTTCGTGACACGACCAATCAAACCACCATTGGTCAGAACTTCATCACCTTTGGAAATGGAATCCATCAGCTTTTTATGTTCTTTCGTACGTTTCTGTTGTGGACGCAGGATCATGAAGTAGAAGATCAAACCGAAAACAACCAGCATGATGATCAAAGAATATGGGCTTCCCTGAGCCGGTGCGCCAGCAGATGCTGCTGCTTCAGAAATAAAAAAACTCATTAAACTTCCCTCATTGTTATCAAAATCGATAGTAATCAAAAACCAGCCGCAATATGCTATACACACTGAAACCAGTCAATCACTACTAACTGCCTATCCCATTAACCACTTATGCAACACTTCCACCGATTAGGATAGGTTATAAGTCAAACATTCAATAGCGGAACCGGTTTACCAATCCGCTGATAAAAATCTTCAACAAACTGCTCAAGATTACCTTCTTCGATAGCTTTACGGAGCCCAGCCATCAAGCGTTGATAATACCGCAAATTATGGATAGTATTCAGCCTTGCACCCAAAATTTCGTTACAACGATCAAGATGATGCAGATATGCTCGGCTATAATTTCGGCAAGTATAACAATCACACTGCTCATCTAGCGGTGCAGTATCTTCTTTATACTTGGCATTACGAATTTTAATGACACCTTCTGTAACAAAAAGATGACCATTGCGGGCATTACGGGTTGGCATTACGCAATCGAACATATCAATGCCACGGCGAACCCCTTCTACCAAATCTTCTGGTTTCCCTACCCCCATCAGATAACGCGGTTTATCCTGCGGGATTTGCGGACAGACATGCTCAAGAATGCGGTGCATATCTTCTTTAGGCTCTCCTACCGCTAAACCGCCTACAGCGTACCCATCAAAGCCAATCTCTACCAGACCTTTTATTGAGATGTCACGTAAATCTTCGTAAACACTACCCTGAATAATACCAAACAATGCGTTTTTATTCTGCAATTCATCAAAACGCTTACGACTACGCGCCGCCCAACGTAAGGACATTTCCATCGAACGTTTCGCATAATCCCAATCAGCAGGATATGGCGTACATTCATCAAAAATCATGACAATATCGGAACCCAAGTCATACTGGATTTCCATTGATTTTTCCGGGCTAAGGAAAACCGGTGTACCATTAATTGGGTTACGGAAATGAACACCTTCCTCTTTGATTTTTCGCATCGCCCCAAGGCTAAATACCTGAAACCCTCCTGAATCTGTCAAGATCGGGCCATGCCATTGCATAAATCCATGCAAGTCACCATGAAGCTTCATTATTTCCTGTCCGGGACGCAGCCACAGATGAAATGTATTGCCCAGCAGGATCTGCGCGCCAGTTTCTTTCACTTCTTCCGGCGTCATTCCTTTTACTGTGCCATAAGTACCAACAGGCATAAATGCTGGAGTTTCTACAACTCCACGCTCAAAAACCAAGCGGCCACGACGAGCTTGACCATCAGTAGTTTGTAATTCAAATTTCACTTAACCTCCAGGCATCAGATAAACAGTCTGATGCTGTTACTTAAAAAACGTTTGAAACCAAGGCGGAGTGGATATTTACGGACAAACAGTGATCCCGACAAAACGATATCCAGACATATCCTTCTCAGGAATCCTCAACGACACACTCCCGCTGATTGTATACATTATGATAATGAATTAAGAAATTTTTTCCTCGAAAGCCAATGGGTTACGACGAATAAACATGGCATCACCATAACTAAAGAAACGGTATTTTTCTGCCACTGCCTCTTTATAAGCATTCATCGTATTTTTATAACCGGCAAATGCAGAAACCAGCATAATAAGTGTCGATTCCGGCAAATGGAAATTCGTAATCAGGGCATCAACAATCTGATATTCAAAACCCGGATAAATAAAAATCCGTGTATCACCAAAAAATGGCGCAATTAATTCATCTTTACAAGCTTTTGCTGCACTTTCCAAAGAACGGACCGACGTTGTGCCGACAGCGACGACTTTATTACCTCGCGCTTTACATGCCAGAACCGCATCAACCACATGCTGGGGTACCTCAGCATATTCCGAATGCATAACATGGTCTTCGATAGTTTCTACACGCACTGGCTGGAAAGTCCCAGCGCCCACATGCAAGGTAACAAAAACCATCTCCACGCCTTTTTCACGCAGAGCTTCCAATAACGGCTCATCAAAATGAAGCCCCGCCGTTGGCGCCGCTACTGCACCGGGACGTTCACTGTATACCGTCTGATATAGCTCGCGATCCGCCTCTTCATCGGGGCGATCAATATAAGGAGGCAAAGGCATATGACCAACATTATCCAGAATGGATAGCACATCACGCTCATCCTCAAAACGTATTTCGAACAGGGTATCATGGCGGGCCAGCATGGTTGCTTTTATACTCTCATTATCCCCCAGCAGCAGCTCAGTTCCCTCTTTCGGCGCTTTAGAAGCACGCACATGTGCAAGTACTCGCTTATCATCCAAAATTCGTTCAACCAGAACTTCCAACTTACCGCCAGTGGCCTTCCGGCCAAAAATACGCGCAGGTATTACCCGGGTATTATTGAAAACCAGCAAATCTCCAGTATTCAGTTTATTGAGAACATCCGTAAAAACACCATGCGTTAACGCCCCTGTTTCACCGTCAAGAGAAAGCAGACGGCAGCTACTGCGTTGTGGTTGAGGATAACGAGCAATCATTTCGTCAGGAAGTTCAAAAGTAAAATCGGAGACACGCATTATATTTAATCATTCAGAAAAACAAGCGGACTAGTCTAGTGCCACAATTCTGAGGGTGCAACAAATAAGCACATAACTTCGCTGATTTATATTATAATTACTGGATGAATTTTCTCGCTCACCTTCATTTAGCTACTCTGGCTGAAAGTTCCCTACTAGGAAACTTAATGGCGGACTTTGTTCGAGGTAATCCAGAGGGGCAATACGACGCTGATGTAGCCGCTGGTATTCGCATGCATCGGCGTGTTGACGTATTAACAGATACCCATCCATTGGTTATTCAAGCCCGTCACTTGTTCAGTGCGCCATATCGACGGGTTGCGCCGATTACTTTGGATATTATCTGGGATCACTTCCTTTCCCTGCATTGGAATAAACTGGTACCTACTTACTCGCTACCCGCATTTATTCACCATGCCCATAATCAGATAGAACCCCATCTTTATAAAACTCCTGAAAGCTTTCAGGAACTGAATGAATTTTTATGGCCACAAAACTGGCTGATCCGCTATGCAGATCTTCCGTTTATCGCAAATGTATTAAAAGGAATGGCTCGAAGACATCCCAGGTTATCGGCCTTATCTGGTTCATTTCAGGATATAGAGCGACATTATTCTGATTTAGAAGCACTATTCTGGCAATTTTATCCCTATATGATGAATAAAGCAGAAAATAAGGGCTTCTACTGTCCAACTCAATAGGCATTATTACCCCTGTAAATAATTTCCTAACGGCCAGCCTTTGACTGGCCGTAGATGAATAGTAGGAAACTCTTTTTATAAACAAATGTTTTATACCCAATAGATTTCAAGATGCGTCGCGACGGCAAGGGAGCGAATCCCCGGGAGCAGAGATAACTCTGTGACCGGGGTAAGTGAGTGCAGCCAACAAAGAGGCAATTTGAAAGATAACAGGTATAATCGCGGTTGTATTCGGAAAGATCTTTATCAGGGAAACCTAAACGATCCATTTACTTTGTCTGTCGTTATTCAGCACGACGATAACCCCAGTGGTAATGGTGCGCCAGAAATTACCATCCTCGCCACGGTCTAATAACCTAATGAAATGGCCTTTTAATACGAATCCTGCTAAACCTTTGCAAAAATATCCCTGTTTTCTTAAGGTAAAGAAAATAAAAATAAGGTATTGATAGGTAAAATCTATTGCAAAAATTAGTATTTTTTCCTTTATTGGTGTACGCTAATTCCTTATTCTATATCCAATTTTTACACAAACCCCGATCAAAATTACAGGAGTAAATTATGGTTCTGGTAACCCGTCCAGCCCCCGACTTTACAGCAGCAGCTGTTCTCGGTAATGGCGAAATCGTTGAAAATTTCAACCTAAAAAATCATCTGAACGGTAAGCCTGCCGTTATCTTCTTCTGGCCGATGGACTTTACTTTCGTATGTCCTTCTGAACTGATCGCATTTGACCACCGCTACGAAGAATTTAAAAAACGTGGTGTTGAAGTCGTTGGTGTTTCTTTTGATTCTGAATTCGTTCACAACGCTTGGCGTAAAACCTCTATCGAGAAAGGCGGTATTGGCGAAGTTAAATATGCAATGGTTGCTGATACTAAACGCGAAATTCAAAAATCCTACGGCATTGAGCATCCAGATGCAGGCGTAGCTCTGCGTGGTTCTTTCCTGATCGACAAAAATGGCATTGTCCGTCACCAAGTCGTTAACGATCTGCCACTGGGTCGTAACATTGACGAAATGCTGCGTATGGTTGACGCACTGCAATTCCACGAAGAGCACGGCGATGTATGCCCTGCACAATGGGAAAAAGGTAAAGAAGGTATGAGTGCTTCTCCAGACGGAGTTGCTAAGTACCTGTCCCAAAACGCTGCTAAACTGTAAGCTCAAACGTTACCAATATTTAACCAGTTGGTTTATTCCAACTGGTTTTTTATTCTGAAATTCCTCATTTTGCCACCTTGCGCACAAAAAAACAGCCTTCCAGATAACTATCACCTCTTATAATTAAATTTACAATTGGTTAACATTAAAATTTGTACAAAAGTAAATATTTCTACTTATAAAAATCACCTCACAAAATAACAGGAGTTCTCAACATGTTAAAAACATGGAAAACACCACTGGCTATAATATCCTTACTTATCTCCTCTCATCTTTATGCAGCTTCTGAACCTGCCGTTGAAGCTAAAAATGGCATGGTTGTATCAGCTCAACATCTTGCTTCACAAGTTGGTGTAGATATTCTCAAAATAGGTGGAAATGCGATTGATGCAGCTGTTGCTGTTGGTTATGCCCAAGCCGTTGTCAACCCATGCTGTGGCAATATCGGCGGCGGTGGCTTTATGACAATTCATTTAGCAGATGGCACTGATACCTTTATTAATTTCCGCGAGACTGCACCAAATGCAGCAAACGCAAATATGTATCTGGATAAAACAGGCAATATTATTAAAGGTGCCAGTTTATATGGCTATCTGGCAGTCGGTGTGCCGGGAACAGTCATGGGACTGGACAGTGCCCTGAAAAAATACGGCAAACTAAGCCGTGAACAAGTCATGGCACCCGCGATTAAGCTAGCACGTGAAGGTTTTATACTGACACGAGCAGACACCGATATTCTGGACACTACAATCGAACGTTTTCGCAAAGATCCAGAAGCGGCCCGCATTTTCCTGCGTAAAGATGGTTCCCCTTATCAACCGGGAGATAAACTGGTACAAACCGATTTATCGAATACATTGGAGTTAATTGCCAAAAAAGGGCCGGAAGCTTTCTATCATGGAGATATTCCTAAATTAGTCGCAGAAGCAGCTAAAAAATCAGGCGGTATCATCACCGAAGCCGATTTTGCCAATTATAAAATCTCAGAAACGACACCAATCACCTGTAGCTATCGTGGGTACAAATTTATCTCTTCACCTCCACCAAGTTCAGGAGGGGTAACAATGTGTGAAACATTGAATATTCTGGAAGGCTACAACCTCAAAGAAATGGGATTCAATTCTGCTGATTATGTTCACACACTGACGGAAGCAATGCGTCATGCCTATATGGATAGAAATACTTACCTTGGCGATCCGGAATTTGTCAAAAACCCAATCGATCGCTTATTGAGTAAGAGCTATGCTGAATCTTTACGTAAAAATATAAGACCCGGGGAAGCAACAAGATCAGAAAACGTTCAACCCGGTGTTGGACCACATGAGAAACCAGAAACCACACACTACTCAATTGTAGATAGCGAAGGTAATGCAGTTTCAACCACCTATACCATTAATGGGCTGTTTGGGGCCGTTGTTATTGCACCTGGGACAGGTTTCTTCCTTAATGATGAAATGGATGATTTTACAACTAAAATTGGTGAGAAGAATCTGTATGGGCTTGTTCAGGGAGCAACGAACTCCATTGCCCCCGGTAAGCGTCCACTATCATCGATGAGTCCGACACTTGTCACTAAAGACAATAAGATATTCCTTGTACTAGGTTCCCCAGGTGGCTCTCGTATTATCTCCATCACCCTGCAAGCGGCTCTGAATATCATCGAACACGGTATGCAACCTCAAGAAGCCGTCAATAGCCCACGTATTCATCATCAATGGTTACCAGATGAAGTATATTATGAACAACGTGGTCTTTCTAAAGATTCACTGAATCTACTGAAAAAAATGGGATATAAGATGGTGGAACAAACACCATGGGGTGCCGCTGAGGTGATTATGGTTGGTTTGCCGAAAGCTGTTGCTTCAAATACCGATTCTTCAGGTAACGATGCTGCCGTATCGGGTCAGGTGCGTGAAAAACATTTCTATGGTGCCAATGATGTTAGACGTCCGGCAGGTGCTGCTATTGGTTACTAATAACCAATAATTCAGGAAACAAACAATCCATGTAAGAGAAAAAATTTCAAAATACCGGGATGGGATATCCTTTTCTTAATAATCCCATCCCATACTTTCCTTAAACATCTGACAATAGCAAAAAGTCAGATAAAACAGCTCATCATTGATGAATCTGACTCTCGCGTGTACCAGAACGCCCCAGAACACGGTCATAGATACCAAACATAATCAGAATCAACAGGGATGGTGCTAACCAAGCTAACCCTTGATCAGCCAACGGTAAACGCGTTGCCCAATCTGGTAATAAATGCACCAGCATTTCAGATGACTTGATGGCATCTAAAATACCAAACAACAGGCTAATTAGCATAACTGGGGCGAGAATACGGGTGAAATTATTCCACCAGCCGAAAGTGAAGCTCAGCACAATCAGAACGATACACGGTGGATAAATAGCAGTCAGTACTGGTATAGAAACCTTAATCAAATAACTCAAACCAAGGTTAGAAGCCAGCATGGAGAACACTCCAAGGATCAGCACCAGTGAACGATAAGACAGAGGCAAATAACGGCTAAAAAACTCAGCACACGCACAAGTTAACCCAACTGCCGTCACCATACAGGCGACAAAAATCAGTACCGCCAAGAAAATACTGCCCACACTACCAAAAGTATGCTGAACATAGGCATGCAAAATTACAGCGCCGTTCTCTGCATGAGGAACTAATGCACCAATACCCGAACCCAGTTTAAACAGAGACAGATAAACCAGCACCAGACCAATCCCAGCAATCAATCCTGCCCACATCGCATAACGAGTCAATAATGAAGATGAAGCAACACCTCTTGAACGCGCAGCATTAACAATGACAATACCAAATACCATAGCCCCCAAGGTATCCATCGTCAGATAGCCATTAACAAAACCGCTAGAGAATGGGATTTGCTGATAAACATCAATTGCAGGAATTGAACTACCCGCCGGCCAAAGTAAAGCGGCAACACCAAGTATACCTAGCGCTAGCATTTTGATGGGTGCTAACACATGCCCAACCGTATCAAGTAAACGGCCAGGATAAAGCGAGACAGCAATCACCAAAGTAAAATAAATCAGACTGTAAATAAAGAGCGGTAATTCACCTGAACCCGTAAGAGGAGCAATTCCCACTTCAAAAGAGACTGTTGCAGTACGTGGAGTTGCAAATAAAGGACCAACAGCCAGATAACACACCGTAGCAAGCAACAGACCAGCAACCTTACCAATTGGTGAACTCAGCGCTTCAATACCTCCACCTACTTTTGCCAACGCAATGATTGTAATTACGGGTAGACCAACCGCAGTGGTTAGAAAGCCTAATGCCGCCAGCCAAACATATTCACCCGATTGCAATCCCACCATAGGCGGAAAAATAATATTTCCGGCTCCCACAAACAGGGCAAAAGTCATAAACCCTAATGCCCAAATATCCTTAGATGATAAACGATGTGTCATAATGATTATTAATGTTTTTTTACCATTTTAATGGTTTGAATAGTATAAATACCACCAATAATTAGGCACATATTGGCAATATTGAACCCCAATTTAACGATTTATTATCAAAATAATATTCACTGGTATCTGTTAAATACAGAATTATAGTAACTATTATAGACAGAATCGCCAGCAACTGCCCACAAGTAAAACTTTTATAGTGCTAGAAGGCAATAGATAAACCAGAATGCAGAACTATATACCACACTCTTTTTTAAATTCAGTGATTGCTGTTAGCTATCATTGAATACACACTATATGATTTGTGTTTTTTTTGACCTGATAAGCTAATGATTAATTGCGGAGATTAATTATTACTTTTAATCAAACTATCCTTATCTCTTTTACCGGTTATTTTAGTCGGTACAATCAGTCCTATCGGTAAAGTAAAACTGAAGGTTGTTCCTCGTCCTATTTCACTGAGGACTTCAAGATGAGAATGGTGATGATGTAAGGCATGTTTAACAATAGCAAGACCGAGACCACTTCCCCCCGTTTGCCTGGAACGGGCCTTATCTACCCGATAGAAACGTTCAGTTAAACGAGGTAAATGTTCAGCACTGATACCCTGCCCATTGTCTTTCACTGCAAACTCAGCGCCATGGGAATTCTTTTTCCAATTGATATCAATCTGAGTCCCTTCCGGGGTATGGTTAATAGCATTATAAACCAGATTCGACATCGCACTGCGTAGCTGCTCTTCATTACCAAAAACTTTCAATTCTTCACTAATATCGAAATTAATTTTATAACATCCATTACCAAGCGCCGTCGCTTCCTGACGCAATACCTTAAGCATCAAAGGCACATCAACTATTTCATTCATATCAATCTGAGGAGCGACTTCGATTTTAGACAACTGCAATAATTGCTTCACCAAACTGTCCAGCCTCCGGGCTTGCTCCTGCATGGTATTCAACATTTTCTTATTCAGCGAACCACTTACATCCTGATCCTGCATCACTTCCAAATACCCCTGCAATACAGTTAGAGGAGTACGCATTTCATGGCTGACATTTGCAAAAAAATCACGGCGGGCATTTTCTAATGTTCGTTTCTGTGTCACATCTCTGGCAAGCATTAATAATTGCCCTTTAGAGTAAGGCATAACTCGGAATTCAACAGTGAAGCCATTATTTAATTCGATCGATAACGGTCGTGAAAAATCCCGGGAAAGAATATATCGGTTAAAATCAGGATAGCGAAGTAAATTAAAAATATGCTGCCCATTGTCTTCGGGCCAGCGGAACCCGAGTAAATGTTGTGCTAAGCGGTTACACCAGAAAATGTTACCCTCAGTTGTCATCATAACAATGGCATCTGGCAATGACTCAGCCCCACTGCGAAAACGTTTGATCAAAAGAACCAGTTCACGGCGTCGCTTCCGATTTCGTTGTTGCATCTGGTAAATACCATAGAAAATAGGCTCCCATCCCCCTCTTCCCGAAGGTGGCAACATACTGCGATCCAACCATAACCAATCCGAAAGTTTCAGTAAGTTATAGCCATGCCATATCAGCACCAAAAATACCGAAACAAACAAACACCAAGCTAAGTGCCCAATAAACATCGATAAAATTAAGGCAGGTAAACAGAAAAGAAACAGTTCTGAAAGCAGTTTCTTCCAAGATAAACGTTCTAACACATTAGATTCTCCGGTGCGCGGACTTAGTAACGGGTAGAAAAACGATAACCAGTACCACGAACAGTCTGGACCATTTTATCATGACCACCGATTTCTAATACTTTACGTAAACGACGAATATGCACATCGACAGTTCGATCTTCGACATAAACATTTGCTCCCCAAACATAATTGAGCAACTGTTCACGGCTGTAGACCCGTTCAGGATGAGTCATAAAAAAGTACAGTAATTTAAATTCAGTCGGCCCCATATCCAGCACTTGATCCTGGCTAGTCACCCGATGAGAAATTGCATCCAAAATCAGGCCATCCATTTCAATGATATCTTCCATCATCATGGGTGAAATACGCCGTAATACCGCTTTAACTCTGGCAACCAACTCTTTAGGGGAGAAAGGCTTAGTTATATAGTCGTCTGCCCCGACATCCAGACCACGAACCCGATCTTCCTCTTCACCCCGGGCCGTCAACATCATCACGGGAATATCTCGAACATGATTATCTCGTTTCATTTGCTTTATTATCTGCAAACCAGAACCACCCGGGATCATCCAATCCAGCAATACCAAATCAGGATAGGGTTCAGATAAACATGCCAGCGCTGAATCGTAATCCTCCGCTTCTATCGGCTGATACCCATTTTTTTCCAATACAAAACAAACCATCTCACGGATTGGAGTTTCATCTTCAACTACCAGAATACGTCTTGTCATGGTCAATCCTGTTAATCTATTGAGATATACCCGTTATCTTTCAAGTTGCCTCTTTGTTGGCTGCACTCACTCACCCCGGTCACATAGTTATCTATGCTCCCGGGGATTCACTCCCTTGCCGTCGCGAAGCATCTTGAAATCCATTGGGTATAAGCGCTACTTAATTTTAAAAAGTATTATGCGTCAGTTTTATGACAAATTTATGAAATCCTGCCTCCGTTATCCCTCACCTGCAATCTGTTTCGCAATAATTAATTTAACAATTGTCATTTTCATAATGAAATGAGAAGCGACTCGGAGATATATTCACGAAATCAGATTTAAGAATGATATCCAGATTACAATCGTTATAATCATCTTTCACCTTAACGAATTGCGGGGAATTATGCGCATTATTCACACCTCTGACTGGCATCTTGGCCAATATTTTTTTACAAAAAGCCGAGCTGCTGAACATAAACATTTTCTGCATTGGCTGGTTGAACAGATTAAAAATTACCAGGTCGATGCATTGATTGTTGCCGGAGATGTGTTTGATACCGGCTCACCTCCCAGCTACGCCCGTGAATTGTACAATCGCTTTGTTGTTGAACTGCAACCTACTGGCTGTCAGTTAATTATCCTTGGAGGCAATCATGACTCAGTAGCAACGCTGAATGAATCAAAGGAACTACTTTCCTGCCTGAATACCACCGTTATTGCAAATGCTGAAGAAGATCCACAAAAACAGATAAAAATACTCAACACTCAGGACGGCAATGCCGGTGCAATCCTCTGTGCAATCCCTTTTCTACGACCAAGGGATATTATGACCAGTCAAGCGGGCCAGTCAGGCGAACAAAAACAGCTGGCATTACAGGAAGCTATTGCAGAGCACTATCATCAACTGTACCGACAAGCCTGTGAATTACGTGATCAACTAAATATCCCTTTACCTATCATTGCTACCGGGCATCTGACCACTATTGGCGCCTCTGTCACCGATTCAGTCCGGGATATTTATATTGGTACACTTGATGCCTTCCCAGCGCACGCTTTCCCGCCGGCAGACTATATTGCACTTGGGCATATTCACCGGCCACAAATCGTCGCTAAATCTGCACATATTCGTTATAGCGGTTCCCCCATTCCACTCAGTTTTGATGAAGTGGGACAGGAGAAAAGTCTCTGTTTAGTGGAATTTACTCAAGGCAAGCTAGAATCCATTAAACTTTTACCCGTTCCTCAATATCAGCCTATGCAACTTATTAGAGGCAACCTGCAACAAATTGAGCAACAGTTACAGACTCTTAATGATTATAAAGGTGAGCAACCTGTTTGGTTGGATATCGAAGTTGCAACACAAGATTACCTCCATGATATCCAGAAAAGAATTCAATCAATGGTTGCAGAACTTCCGGTAGAAGTCATTCTGCTACGACGTGCCAAAACACAACGACAAAATATGTTGACGAAAGAAAACAGAGAAACCCTAACAGAACTCAGCGTTAACGAAGTTTTTGCCCGGAGGCTTGAGCAAACAGAACTTAACGACGAAGAACATAAAAAACGTCTGACCACTCTTTTCGAACAAACACTGAATGACATCTATAACCCAATAGATTGCAAGATGGATCGCGACGGCAAGGGAGCGCAGCCAACAAAGCAGCAGCTTGAAAGATAAAGGGTATATCAGAATAAAAACAAGGAGGAACAGACATGAAGATCCTGAGTCTACGGCTAAAAAACATTAATTCATTACAAGGTGAATGGAAAATTGATTTCACAGCAGAGCCGTTTGCCAGTAATGGTCTATTCGCAATAACCGGCCCTACCGGGGCAGGTAAAACCACCTTACTGGATGCTATCTGTCTTGCGCTTTATCACAAAACACCACGCCTGACGACGATTTCTACCTCACAAAATGAACTGATGACCCGCCACACAGCAGAATCATTGGCTGAGGTTGAATTTGAAGTGAAAGGCGTCGCCTATCGCGCTTTCTGGAGCCAACGGCGAGCGCGTAATCAACCCGACGGCAACCTGCAAACGCCCAAAGTCGAACTCGCATGCAAAGAGGACGGCAAAATCTTGGCTGATAAAGTTCAGGATAAGGAAGAGAAAGTCACTGAAATTACCGGATTGGATTATGGCCGTTTCACCAAATCCATGTTGTTATCCCAAGGCGACTTTGCCGCATTCCTCAATGCTAAAGCGAATGAACGGGCTGATTTATTGGAAGAATTAACCGGTACTGAAATTTACAGTATTTTATCTCAGCAAATTTACCAGCAATACAAAGAAGCACAATCAGAGCTGGGGATTTTGCAAGCCAAAGCATCTGCCATTGATTTACTAACAGAAGAACAATATCAACAATATCTGGAACAACAGCAACAACTCATACATTCTGAATCACAGCTGAATCAGCAGATAAAAACACTGCAACATTCGCAACAATGGCTGATTCGTGAAGAAGAACTCCAGCAATTTGCTACTGAAAATCATGCGGCTTTACAACAAGCAGAAAAAGCACTTACCCACGCAGAACCACAACTACAAAAACTGGCTAGCAGTGAACCAGCAGAAATACTTCGCCCATTACTGGAGGGCAAGAATCGAACTCAATCTGAATACCAGAGAATCAGTAAACAGTTGGCAGATATGCATCAGCAACTTCATCAACAACAGCAAACTCTCACACCAATACAGCACAAAGTAACTGATTCAGAGTCGGCCCAAAGAACACATCAACAATACCGGCAACAGCAAGAAAAACTGATATCAGAGCAAGTGATTCCATTGGATCATCAAATTGATATTCAGATTAAAGATCTTAATCTTACTCAACAACACATCAATGAACAAAAAGCAGAGTTTGAAAATACTAATCAGCAATACAACGTGGCAAACCAACATGCTCAGTCATTAACCAGCCAAAGAAAACAATTGGAAAATTATTTTGAGCAGCAACCTCATCATCAATATTTCGGTGAAAAAATTACTTTTTGGCAACACCAATTCTCCTGGTGGCAAGACCAGCAACAACAGATTAATCAGCGGACCCAAAAGACAGATAAACTCACGACTGAGCTAACACAATTCAATGATAGTCTGAATAAGCAACAAAAAGATTTAAAACAACAGATTGAAAATAGCCAACCGCTGAAACTGGCATTTGAACAAGCAGAGCAGCAATTCTTTAATCTGCAAAAGCAATATTCACAGGAAAAATTAAAAAAACAATTCATTGAATATCAGCAACAGCTGACTCTACAACACAAATTGGAGGTATTGTCCCCTCAGATCCTGCAATTACAAACAACTATTGCCAGTAACAATATTCGCTTACAACAACCAGAAAAATTATTAAAAGAACTTCCTATACAAATGGAAGTTGCTGATAAACAACTTTCAGAAAAACAGCAACATCTGGAAGATCTTTCTCAACGTATTCAATTAGAACAAAAGATTGTCAGTCTGGAAAAAGAACGAGTACAACTTAAGGAAGGCGACCCTTGCCCTCTTTGCGGCTCTGAACATCATCCAGCTATTCAAGCTTATCAAAATATTGAATTGCCAAAATCAGAACAACGGCTAAAAGATTTACGTCAGCAATCTGAAGAATTGCAAACAACCAAAATATCGTTGGTCAATAAAAAAGAATTTCAACAACAACAATACAACCATATTTTGCAAGAAATTGCAGATGCTGAACTACAACTGAATTCATTGACTCAACAATGGCAACAAACTTGTGAAATATTACAAACTGAAATTTCTCCGTTAGATAAACCAGCACTTGAAGCATTTGTGCAACAGAACCAATCTGCTTATCAGCTTTACCAAACTCAATTAACCGAATTTGAACTAGCAGAAAAAGAGTATCAAAAAACAGAAAAAACACTGACAGCTCATCAAGAGCACATTAAAGAAATTGAGCACAGAGTTGGACTAGATAAACAACAATATGATGCCCGGAAAATATCTCTGTCTGAACTGCAACCAGAGATACAGCAGCAGCAGCGCAAGCTAACTGATGTTATCGAAAAAATAAACTCGGAATTACAAGAATATAATTTACCACTGCCAATTCTAAATGATGCTGAGAACTGGCTACAACAACGTAGAAATGAGTGGCAGATATATCAAAACTGCCGGGAAAACTGGCAACAGCGCCAAAAAGAACAAGCTGTCGTTCAAAGTCAGATTGAATCATTGAATAAACAGAAAGAAGAATACACATCCCGTTTAAACGGGTTTCATCAAAAAGAGCAACAACAAAAACAGCAACTCGAAAAGATGCAACAACAACGCCAAGAGCTATTTGGTGAACAATCTGTTGCGAAAATAACTCAAGCACTACAGCAACATTCTCAGAAGCTAGAAGAAGAGTGCAAACAGGCATTATCACATTTGCAACAAGCACAATCTCATATTAACCAACTCACCGGTGCAATTGATGAGACAGAAAAAAACTGTAACCAAGCTGAGCACCAAAAACAGCTGGCAGAACAAAATTTCACTTCTGCATTAACCGAAAGCATCTTTGTCGATCAAAGTACCTTTGAAACAGCACTGTTATCACCAGAACAACGTAAGGAATTACAACAACTCAAAGGACAGCTTGAACAAGAACAGGTGCAAGCCAAAATCTTATGTCAGAAAGCCGCAGAAACCTTACAACAACACCTGAAAAATCGTCCTAAGTTGTTTGATCAATATACAAAACCACAACTCATTGAACAGTTGGAAAATATTATTGGAGAATTGAAAAGAAACACACTACAACAAGGGGAATTGAAAAACCTGATTAGTCATGATGCAGCCCGCCGTCAACAACAAAAATCCTTGTTGGAAGAAATCAACCATTGCCGACAAAATTATGATGACTGGAGCTATCTTAATAACCTGATAGGCTCGGCAGATGGCGCTAAATTCCGCCGTTTTGCCCAAGGTCTGACGCTAGATCACCTAATTCATCTTGCCAATCAACGACTGAACAAACTCCACGGACGCTACTATTTGCAACGCAAAAATAGTGACGGACTTGAACTACAAGTCGTTGATACCTGGCAAGCCGATGCCATCCGTGATACCAAAACACTTTCCGGTGGAGAAAGTTTTCTGGTCAGCCTCGCGCTAGCTTTAGCTTTATCTGATTTAGTCAGCAATAAAACCTGTATTGATTCGCTATTTCTGGATGAGGGCTTTGGCACACTTGATCCAGAAACCCTGGATATTGCTCTTGATGCTTTGGATAATCTGAATGCTTCCGGGAAAACGATCGGCGTCATAAGCCACGTCGAAGCCATGAAAGAACGTATCCCTGTACAGATCAAAGTGAAAAAAATTAACGGACTTGGGATAAGCAAACTCGCACCTGAGTTTCGCTATACCAGACAGTGAGTAAAAAAAGAACAAGGTACTCAAATGAGCAAACAGAGGAACGATGAAATCCTGTTTGCTCAATACGTTACTCCTATATTATCGTTTTCATTCAAGGACTATCTCAGCAGGTATCATTAACAAAATGGCCTGACAAAATAAGAGGCTATTTTGCCCGTGTATGTGCCAATTTTGATGTTGAACTGGTTGAAATGGAGGGCGGACAAGATCATGTTCACCGGCTAATTAATTACCCCCTAAATTGGCGGTATCTAATCGGGTTAACAGCCTCAAAGGGGTATCAAGTCGATTGCTTCGCCGAGATCATCCTGATATTGCACAGCGCTATTACTACAAAGGTGTTCTTTGGACACCGAGTTATTTTGTGGGCAATTGTGGCGGTGCGCCAATATCAATCATTCGCCAATACATTGAGCAACAGCAAACACCCAGTTAGTCTGAAAACCGCGCCTTATATCCCTGCCCTGAGCTGGCAGTAAACAAAAAACCTCTTCCTCCAGAAGTGATTCTAAAGGTTCAATCACTTCTGGTTGTCGCACAACCAGCAACCAACAAAACGAATGCTACCGACAATAAGTTAAAGAAACGCATCATATTCCTGACGGGAAATCATTTCCCTGCTGTGGGTAAAAAAGCAAAAACCTGCCCAAACAGAGGGCAGGTGGTTATTAAAATTATTTTTTTTCAGTTAGATCAATTTGATACACTGCAAAACCAACTTCATCATTTTCCAGATATTTCACTGGATATTGGGAAAACTCTTTGATGAATTTCGTGGCTTTCTCTCCGGGAGACGTTTCGAAACGGATATCCAGTTTCTTGTCAGTTTTGATCGGCATGATTACCCAATTATTATTCGCCTTGGTCACTACCATCCCTTTTTCTTTAGACACTTTGACAATGTAAGAAGCCAGGATAGTACGATTCTCATCTGGTGATGCAAATGCAATATTGTTTTCGCCTGTACCAGCAAATTTACCGCCATATGCACGGTAATTATTGGTAGCAATCAGGAAATTAGCGTTAGGATCGATTGGTTTACCTTGATAAGTCACATCCTTGATACGGTTAGCCCCTTGATTGATGACCTGACAATCCACGTCATATTTAGCTGGCTGAGTTATGTCAATTTTATAATTCACACCACTAATCGTATCGAAGTTATAAGTACGGAAACCGCTCCAATTCAACAGATACTGGGGTTGAGTGGAATTTGGATCGATTTGGTTATACATGCCGGCAGAACATTCCAACCATTCAATCACATCTGCACCGGTTGCCTTCACAACAACCAACGTGTTTGGGTACAGATACAGATCCGCTGCGTTACGGAACGTCAGATCGCCTTTTTCAACTTCAACAAAGTCTGCTGGCGCATTCTTACGACCACCGACCTTGAATGGAGCCGCTGCGGCCAAAACAGGAATATCGGCTAAATCAGGATCACCCTGAATGAAATGCCGTGTGTAATCTGCCTGCGCATCATTCACGATCTGCACTGTTGGATCGCTTTGGATCAAAGCCAAATAGCTGTACATATTGGCAGAGGCTTTACCAATAAATTTGCCAACAAAACTCTGAGTTCCCCGATGGGCTTCATCGATAATTTTGACTAATTCACTATCGCGTTCAACCAATGCCTTTTTATTTATTTTGTCATAAATCGGACGGGCTTCAGCTTTTGCTTCCGTCACCTGCCATGACCCGCCATCATTGTTGATAACCAGATCAACAACACCTAAATGATCCCCCCACTGACCTGGCATGACTGCCGGAATACCGTTAACAGTTCCGCTGGCAATATCAACACCTTTAATGTCTGCAAATTCTTTACTTGGAAACACACCATGCGCGTGACCAAACATAATCGCATCAATGCCAGTGACTTCACTCAAGTAATAAACCGAGTTTTCAGCCATTGCTTTATATGGATCTTTGGAAAAACCAGAGTGAGGAATCGCAACAATCAAATCTGCGCCCTCTTTTTTCATTTGAGGAACAAATTTTTTCGCGGTTTCAGTAATATCGTTAACCACGACTTTTCCGTCCAGATTGGCCTTATCCCAAATAGAAATCTGTGGCGGTACAAAGCCGATATAACCGATCTTAATGGTATGAGTTTTACCATCCCGATCTTTAACCGGTGTATCAACGATAATATAAGGAGTAAAATAGTGCTTACCGGTTTTAGCATCCAAGATATTGGCATTGATATACGGGAATTTCGCCCCAGCAATAACCTTCTTCAAATAATCCAAGCCAAAATTAAACTCATGGTTACCAAAGTTACCCACGGTATAGCCCATCGTATTCATTAACTGATACGCCGGATGAACTTCTCCTTTTTTAATGCCCTTGGCTGCCATGTAATCCGCTAGCGGACTGCCTTGAATCAGGTCACCGTTATCGACCAGAATGGTGTTGGTGGCTTCTGCTTTGGCTGCTTTAATTAAATTCGCTGTACGTATCAAACCAAATTGTTCAGTGGGTTTATCTTTGAAATAATCGAAATCAATCAAATTACTATGAACATCAGATGTTTCCATTACCCGCAAATCAACTGTTGCAGCATTTACATTGAATGCGACCAATAAGGCTAATGTTGAGACTTTCGACACATTCTTAACCATTTCACACCTCTTTTTAGATTAATGCAGGAAAGCCTTGATGACTTTCCTTACAACTTTCAACTTAGAAGTACAGACACGCTTCTGTTGCCAAAATAGTCTGTTTTTACCTTATAAACTGGATTGTCACTGCACGCATCATCATATTCCGTTACAACGAAAAAACGCAGGCTATTGTACTGAGAAACTGAAAAACGTTTATCTAAACCAACAAGGTAAGCTTGTTTTTTTATAATTAAAAGTATCCGCATTTCCATTACACAAAGAGCCGACTGCATACCCACACTAAAGCCGACACTCATTCAGGATAAATTGACACAAGATACTAGGGCTTAACTCTGTGATTCGCTATCATGCTGCCTTATGTTTGAGATGCTCACCCGATTAAATGAGCAAAAATATGGGGTAACTTCATGTTGTGGTTCAAAAATTTAATGATTTACCGTTTAAACCGGGAAATTTCACTTTCTGCGGATGAACTGGAAAAACAATTGAGTCCGTTAGCATTCACCCCATGCGGTAGTCAGGATATGGCGAAAACAGGCTGGGTGCCGCCAATGGGGTCGAACAGTGACGCTTTCACTCATGTTGCGAATAATCAAATCCTGATTTGTGCCCGCAAAGAAGAAAAGATGTTACCTTCACCGGTTATCAAACAGGCACTACAGGCAAAAATTGAAAAACTGGAAGGAGAGCAACATCGCAAACTTAAAAAAACAGAGAAAGATTCTCTGAAAGATGAAATATTGCATACTCTGTTACCACGGGCGTTTAGCCGATTCAGCCAAACTTATATTTGGATCGATATCGCCAATAATTTGATTATTGTTGATGCTGCCAGTGCCAAACGGGCTGAAGATAATCTGGCATTACTGAGAAAAAGTCTTGGTTCTTTACCCGTCGTTCCTCTGACATTTAAAGACCCGATAGAATTAACACTAACAGAATGGGTACGTTCCGGCGATTTACCGACGGGCTTTGCTTTAATGGATGAAGCCGAACTAAAAGCCATTTTGGAAGAAGGTGGCGTAATTCGTTGTAAAAAACAAGATTTGATCTCTGACGAAATTGCCACCCATATAGAAGCAGGAAAATGTGTCACTCAATTGGCTCTTGATTGGGAAGAACGTATTCAGTTGATGTTGTCAGATGATGGTGCTTTCAAACGCATAAAATTCAGTGATACATTGCGTGAGCAAAATGATGACATTGACCGGGAAGATTTTGCCCAACGATTTGATGCTGATTTTATTTTAATGACAGGTGAATTAAGTGCACTGATTAAAAGCACCATTGAAGCACTAGGCGGCGAAGCAGAAAAATAACTGCAACCTTTAATACTCTTTGCCGCTTTGAATTATTTTTCAAAGCGGCATTTAACTGACAGATAATAGTAAGTGAATAGTCATATATCCAATAGATTTCAAATTGCAACGCGGCGGCAAGTGAACGCATCCCCAAGAGCATAGATAACGATGTGACTGGGGTAAATGAACGCAGCCAACAAAGCAGCAACTTGAAGGATGAAGGGTATAAATTGTAGAAAATTAATTTTATTCGCTATCATCTTGCCACAAAATAACCCAACTGAATAATGGCATTCAGCAAATTACCCGCTACAATTGATCTTTCGTCTAAAGAATACAACTCTGTAACTTAAAACAAAATCGTAAAAATCGTAGTAAACAATATTACTCAATTTAGTAAAAGGTAGAAAATAGTAAAAGGTAGAAAATAGTAAAAGGTAGAAAAACAGATGAATAAAGAATTTCACGAAGCCAACCGTTTATCATGGAATGCTGCCACTATTGCCCATAACAGCCATAAAGGTGATCAAGCTGCTTTTTTCAAGCAAGGAGGTAATACACTCTACCCAGAGGAATTATCATTATTAGGTGATATAAAAGGTCTCAACATCTTACATCTGCAATGTAATTCTGGTCAGGATACATTGAGTTTAGCCCAATATGGCGCCAATGTAACCGGGGTCGATATTTCTGATGAAGCTATTAATTTCGCCCGTCAATTGTCCGCCGACAGTGGCATTCCAGCACAATTTCATCGAGCCGATATTTTCGATTGGATGGAGCAAGCTATTACAAAAAATCTAAAATTTGACCAAGTTTTTTGCTCTTATGGTGTATTAGTTTGGCTTTCTGATCTGAAACATTGGGCCGAACTTATCTCACAATTATTAACACCAGAAGGGAAATTTATACTAGTTGAATTTCATCCTTTTGCTCTCTATTTTAATGCACAATGGCAACCCCATTACGACTATTTCCGAGAAGGTGCAATAATTGAAGAAAGCGGTATCCACGATTATGTTACTGAATGTGCTGAAACACTCTGTTTGAACGAAATTGTAGAAGGCATTACCGATTTCCAAAATCCTCATCATAGTTATGAGTTTTATTGGGGAATTCACGAAGTCCTAAACGCGTTGATACAGGCAGGATTACACATTGAACAATTCAATGAATACCCTTATTCCAACGGATGGGGGGGATTTGCAGGCATGCGTCATATTGGCGGCGGCAGAATGGTCCAACCGGAAGGCATGCCCCGTATGCCACTGATGTATAGCGTGCTGGCAGGAAAATAACCAGACAACTCACACAATAATCGCCAGTCTATTGCTCGTTCTCCCCTTACTGGCGATAATATCTGCCTGTTTAAGAACCAATAATAACGTTAAAGCTATTTACGGTAACCCGCTCAATCCAATCAAGGTATCCAATGAATTCAGCTAGAAAAGGCTATCACCCCCCTTTCTCAATTACAGCTAAAATGATCCAATTAGTTGCTGAAATCAGTGAAAATATCGGGCGGTTAAGCACAGAACAGGAACAAATAAAAGCCTTGCGATTGAGACGTATCAATCGGATACGAACTATTCACGGTTCACTGGCAATTGAAGGTAACTTACTTGATGAAACCCAAATCACAGCCATCATTGAAGGAAAACGAGTCATTGCCCCCAGCAGTGAAATACAAGAAGCACGAAATGCTATCTTAGTTTATGAAAAGCTCAATCATTGGCATTTCACATCAGAGCAAAACTTACTGGAAGCCCACTATATTCTGATGAAGGGATTACTAGATAATGCTGGCAATTACCGACACAGCGGCGTTGGTGTGATGGACGGAGAAAAAGTCATTCATATGGCGCCACAGGCAAACCGGGTTCCAAAACTTATGGGCGACCTTTTTCACTGGTTAGACTCTACTGATATTCATCCACTTATTACCAGCTGTATTTTCCATTATGAATTTGAATTCATTCATCCGTTCGCAGATGGAAACGGTAGAATGGGCAGATTATGGCAGACATTGATTTTAAACCACTGGAACCCATTATTTGAATTTATTCCCGTTGAAAGCCTGATTTACGAACATCAAACTCATTACTACCAGGCAATTAATCTCAGTAGCCAACTCGTTGATTGTGCGCCATTCATTGAATTTATGCTGCACATGATCCGTGATGCAATTCAGGCATCCACCCATCAGGCTACCCATCAGGTTACCCATCAGGTTACCCATCAAGTTAAGCAATTAATCATGATATTGGAAAGAGAGATGAATCGTGAACAACTGCAATCAGCACTTGGATTAAAAGATCGCAGCTCATTCCGTTTGCGCTATCTGCAACCTGCACTGGAAGCAGGATTAATTGAAATGAGCCATCCAGAAAAACCGAGCAGTCCATTACAGCGCTATCGTCTGACAGAAAAAGGATTAAATTTAAAACAACAATAAATTAACTCACCATGAAAATAGAAGACGTGGGCAAAAGTGAAAAGCGCGAATTGGCAAGCAGGCTGGCAGTTCTACTGGCTCCCCTTCTAAAGTGGTAATTTCAACCAGGTCGTCGCGGCTCCAGCTGGCAAAGAACCATCAAAGAGCAACGAAAATCTTTGTTACGACGCATTGATAAAACCCCAAGCCTTAAGGGATGTTTGGCCGATAAAGAGTGGTTGGACGATGCATGGCCTGATGCAGTTGCAAGCGCTGCTGATGAAACTGGATTGGATGTTTTCCCTGCATCCTGTCTCTGGAATATGGATCAGATTTTATCCCAAGATTTTTATCCAGAATAATCTTACAAATTAATTGAATATACGAATTATTAACGCTGAGTAAAACCAGCGTTAATAAATAAATCTCAATTTTGGCAATATTTATTATATAGTTTAACGCAATAAAATAATAATAAACATAAAAAACCCATCACTTTATAAACAGGATAGCACCATTAAAATAAAACATTATTTTCAAAAACCATATAATTAAATAGAAAGACAATCTCCCATTTAATCATTAATAACAAGCACTTATTTACTTCCTAATTAACCTTATTTCAATAAATTATTCATGGTAGATTTACATAATAAGCATCATGATTATTATAAATAAAATCCATACCCTATGGATTTCAAGATGAGTCGCGACGGCAAGGGAGCGAATCCCCGGGAGCATAGATAACTATGTGACCGGGGTGAGTGAGTGCAGCCAACAAAGAGGCAACTTGAAAGATAACGGG
>NZ_LJCS01000061.1:0-27752 GCF_001280945.1 Photorhabdus heterorhabditis
ATCCAATAATATTGGATACATATACCCAATAGATTTCAAGTTGCAGTGCGGCGGCAAGTGAACGCATCCCCAGGAGCATAGATAACTATGTGACTGGGGTAAGTGAACGCAGCCAACAAAGCAGCAACTTGAAAGATGACGGGTATAACCACCAAGTAATCGAATTGTTAAAAATAGGGACCTACCCTACTCCCTATTTACAACAATACCATAACATTTAATATCGAGTTTAATAAATCTATTAAGGATAAAACTCATGGAAAATATCTTAAATAATCCTGATTATGCAGTTAAAAAAGCTCAAGAGTGGATAGAACATATTGAGAAAGGAGGAACCAGATTTCTTAAAGATTGGAAACGCTCAGACAATATTTTTATGAATTTCCCCGATGTTGGAGATTATTCTGATATACAGAGTCCGGCTAATGGCGCAGCTACAGGAAATTATGCGCGACTTAACCAAGACTCCTCCTCATCACTTAAATATCCGTTAAGCATTACCGAAGGCTTACAAACCGTTATTAATATGGCCCGTTCAGTTTCAGGCTATAATCCTTTAGATCCTCAAGGCCAAGGTAATAAAAATAATTTCCTCTCATTTACATCAGAATTATCTGGCGTTCCGTTCCTTTCTTTACTGTCAACAAGCGTACAAAATGTTATTCAAAAAAGCCATAATGCAGATGTTTTGATCAACTCTTTCCTGGAAAACTTCTTAGGATTATCTTATCAAGAGAAAGAGCAGATGAAAATCCCACTGAGACAACTGGCTATCGCTGCATTATCCTATGCAGGTAAAAGGCAAACTCAATCCAATTTCGTACAAAGTGTTCTCGCTACCTCACCAAAAGGTGGTGTGTCAGTTTTCCTATATTGGTCTGAGTTTACAATTTCCGCTTCCCCAGATGATAAAGGCATTATCGAATTCAAATCTAGTTATCTCCTGCCACAAGCAGAATATAACCTGAGGTACGAATCATGGATAAATGTAAGACCTGCATTCGAGAAAGCACAGAAGGTATCATTAGAAGATTGGATGAACAGTATGACCACTCGGAGAAAACAAGGCAGTAATGTAAGAGCGCTTTGTATAGAATAATGCGGTGAAATAATCCTAAAATGGTGTCTGCAAAAGCGTGAAGCGGACACCATCCATTTCATCAAACAGGCAATAAATCAATGCCATTACTTTCAGTTGACCCAGTTCTCAACGCGAAGACCAGCAACCCGTTCAAATTCTCGCACATTATTGGTTACAATAATCAATCCCTGGCTTCTGGCGTGCCCTGCTATTTGATGATCATAAGCCCCAATGCGTAAACCGCTCCGCTCGAGTTCTGCAATAATCTGACCGGCATGTACAGCAGCCTTACTGTCAAAATCCAAAACCGCCAATCTAGCAACAAATCCCTCAAGTACCATCATATTAGCTTTTGGATTTCCCGATTTCTCTGCACCGTTAATCAGTTCCATCAATGTCACAGTGCTAATACACAACTGGTCGTGATAGAACTGAAAAGTTTTGCGCACTTTCTGGGGTCGGTTCTTGAGTGTGTAGATGCAAATACAAGTATCAAGCATGTATTTCAGCATCAGAACCCCTCACGCTCTTGTACTGACGGCTGCTCGCGCTCCGCCATAAAATCGTCCGTAACACCAGGGCCATCAAACCAGCTATCCCAAGACTCATCAACCGGAGTGATTATGCGAGTACGGCCTACAGCAATGATATCAACCCGCTTCACATCTTCCGGAAAAGCGACAACTTTAGGAAGTCGAACCGCCTGAGAACGGTTGCTTTTAAATATCGTTGTTTGCACCATAAAATTTTCCTCATATTGGGATATACTTAATGTATATCCATAATAAGCACTAAAATAAAGATATACCTGTTATCTTTCAAGTTGCCTCTTTGTTGGCTGCACTCACTCACCCCGGTCACAGTGTTCTCTATGACATAGTTATCTATGCTCCCGGGGATTCGCTCCCTTGCCGTCGCGATCCATCTTGAAATCTATTGGGTATATATCAATCAGATATCCCTGATTTTTCTTATTTCAACACTCCAGATGTAACATATGACAAAGATGACCTAAAGTTTGCATGGCACGTTCCATTTTATCATCCCAATCAAAAGAGGCATTCAGGCGAAAGGCATGGTTAAATTGTTCGCTGGTACAAAACATGCTGCCAGGTGCAATGCTAATCCCTTCCGCCAATGCTAGCTGGTAAAGCCGCTGTGCACTGAACCGAGGCTCAAATTCCAACCAGAGAAAATAACCGCCTTTAGGGCAATTTACTTTTACTGAAGCAGGCATATAGTCACCAATCGCCCGTAACATCAAATGCTGACGTTGTTCCAATGTGCGACGAAGGCGGCGTAAGTGGTTGTCATATCCTCCTTCCGCAAGATAATCAGCAATTGCCAATTGCGTCGGCATGCTGGCAGAAACGGTACTCATCATTTGTAACTGCTGGATTTTCTTAGCATGTTTTCCTGCTGCGACCCAGCCCACTCGGTATCCCGGAGCCAGGCATTTGGAAAACGAAGAGCAATGCATAAAGTTATTTTCATGGTCCAATGCTTTTGCCGGTACAGGTCGTTGCTGATCAAAATATAGCTCGCCATACACATCATCCTCAATTAACACAACCTGATTATTGTTAAGGATATTGACCAACCGTAATTTATTTTCAGCAGACATCGTTCCCCCCAGCGGATTCTGAAAGTGAGTCATTAACCAACAGGCTTTTATTGGGTATTTTTTCACCACCTCTTCCAGCGCATCCAAATCAATCCCATTTTGCGGATCAGTTTTGATCGCCACTGCTTTCAGGCGCAGACGCTCAATTGCCTGCAAAGCACCATAGAAAGCCGGCGACTCAATCACTACCCAGTCACCCGGCTCCGTAGCCGACTGCAAACTGCAACTCAGCGATTCCATCGCACCTGCGGTAATCACAATTTCTTCAGGAGAAACATGAATGCCATGCATTGCATAGCGGCGCGATATATTACGGCGTAACTTATCATTACCCGGCGGTAAATTCGCCAAAGAGCTATGCGGCGCTATTCGCCTTGCAACTGCGGCTAACGCTTTAGAAAGTTTAGGCTGAACCAATAGAGATGGGTCCGGGAATGCTGAACCAAAAGGGGTAATCGACGGATCTTTACACGCTTGTAAGACATCAAAAATAGAAGCGCTTATTTCCACGTTTTCACTCAAATGTAACCTTTTTCCCCCTTTCGCCGTAGCAAAGGGTTGCAGACGCTTAGCAACATAATAACCAGATTGGGGACGAGAAATGATCCATCCCTGGCTCTCTAATAGCTGATACGATTGAACAACGGTCATCAAACTCAAACCCGATAGTTTTACTGATTCTCTCAGTGAAGGTAATTTATCCCCTACCAACCAAGTACCATCTTCAATATGTCGGAGAATTTGCTTGGCAAATTGTTCATAACGCTTCATAAATTCAGACCGCTCCACAAACTGTTATAGTTAATATACACAAAATTGTCACTATTATAGCCTCTTTTTCCATGCTTTACTTACTGCACACATTTCCCGCCTTTATTCAAACTAAAATAAGAGGTCACTATGTTTGGCTTAAGTGCCTTTGAACTGGCCAGAATTCAATTCGCTTTTACCGTTTCCTTTCACATTATCTTTCCGGCGATTACCATCGGGCTGGCAAGTTTTTTAGCCGTACTGGAAGGATTATGGCTGAAAACACGTAATACCGATTACAAAGTGCTATATCATTTCTGGTCGAAAATTTTTGCTGTTAACTTCGGGATGGGCGTTGTTTCCGGTTTGGTTATGGCTTATCAATTCGGCACCAACTGGAGTTTTTTCTCCGATTTTGCTGGTTCGATCACCGGCTCCTTACTGACTTATGAAGTACTGACTGCATTCTTTCTTGAGGCAGGCTTCCTTGGCGTCATGTTATTTGGCTGGAACCGTGTAGGTGAAAAATTACATTTCTTTGCCACCTGCATGGTAGCTCTCGGTACGCTGATATCCACCTTTTGGATACTGGCATCCAATAGCTGGATGCAAACCCCACAAGGCCATGAAATTATCAATAATCAGGTCGTCCCCGTCGACTGGCTGGCAGTAATATTTAATCCCTCCTTTCCATACCGTCTGGCTCATATGTGTACTGCGGCATTCCTCGCTTCAGCATTCTTTATTGCAGCTTCAGCAGCATGGCATTTATTAAAAGGCAATGACTCGACCGCAATGAAAAAAATGCTATCTATGTCGATGTGGATGATTCTGGTTATTGCTCCTTTACAGGCACTAATTGGTGATGCTCACGGTCTTAATACACTCAAGCATCAACCCGCCAAAGTCGCCGCAATGGAAGGCCATTGGGAAAATCTTCCCGGTGAAGCAACGCCATTGATCCTATTTGGCGTCCCTGACATGGAACGGGAAGAGACGCGTTATGCCGTAGAAATTCCTTATCTTGCCAGCCTGATTTTGACTCACAGCATAGATAAGCAAGTTCCAGCCCTTAAGGAATTTCCACCGGAAGACAGACCAAATGCCCTGATGGTTTTCTGGTCATTCAGGGTGATGGTCGGTCTTGGTATGTTGATGATCATTGCCGGCTGCTGGGGATTATGGTTGCGCTATAAAAAGCAGCTTTATCAGTCAAAAGTCTTTCTGCGTTTTATGTTTTTGATGGCACCTTCCGGCCTGATCGCCATTCTTGCTGGTTGGTTTACCACAGAAATAGGCCGCCAGCCATGGGTAGTTTATGGCCTGTTACGCACCAAAGATGCGGTATCTGCACACGGAGAAATGCATATGAGTATCAGTCTGCTACTTTTCATCGTGGTTTACAGCTCAGTATTTGGTGTGGGTTACGCTTATATGATGAAACTTATCCGAAAAGGACCCCAAAAGGAGTTAGAAAATGGGTATTGATCTGCCGTTAATCTGGTTCATCATCATTGTGTTCAGTACCATGATGTACATTGTGATGGATGGTTTTGATCTTGGCATTGGACTGCTCTATCCCACGGTTAAAAGTAACAGTGACCGTGATTTAATGATGAACAGTATTGCCCCCGTCTGGGATGGTAATGAAACCTGGCTGGTACTTGGGGGAGCAGGTTTATTCGGTGCCTTTCCTCTGGCTTATGCCGTTACCCTTGATGCTCTGGCGATTCCTCTGACATTAATGTTATTCGGCCTGATATTCCGCGGTGTTGCTTTTGAATTTCGTTTCAAATCATCTCCTGAGCACCGCCATATCTGGGATAAAGCCTTTATCAGTGGCTCTGTTATTGCCACGTTCGTTCAGGGGGTTGTAGTTGGCGCCTTTATACAGGGATTCCCCGTTGAAAACCGTACTTATACGGGGGGATCTTTTGACTGGTTCTCCCCCTTTCCACTGTTCTGCGGTTTTGGGCTTCTCATTGCCTACGCGCTGTTAGGCTGTGGCTGGCTGATTATGAAAACGGAAGGCCATCTACAACAGGAGATGTACCGTGTCGCCCGTCCGCTCATTTTTCTGATGCTGGGTGTTATCGCCATAATCAGTTTGTGGACACCATTAACTCATCCAACAATTGCTGAACGCTGGTTTAGCTTACCTAATTTGCTGTTCTTCCTGCCTGTGCCATTGTTAGTTGTCTGGTCCGGCTGGAAATTACTGCATTCAGTTAAACGCAAAGCACACTACACACCGTTTCTGTTAGCACTGTTGCTAATTTTCCTTGGCTACAGTGGATTAGGTATCAGTATCTGGCCTAACCTGATCCCACCAGCAATCAGTTACGAAGCGGCAGCAGCAGCACCACAGAGTTTAGGTTTTATGCTGGTCGGTGCCCTGCTTATTATCCCAGTGATTCTGGTTTATACCTACTGGAGCTATTATGTTTTTCGGGGGAAAGTTAACCATGAACAAGGCTACCACTAATCCAAATACCCCACGCCCTTCCGTATGGAAACGGATAGGCTGGATGGTCATGATCTGGTGTTGCAGTGTGATGACACTTTATGCTGTATCCAGCTTATTTCGCCTTTTGATGACAGCAGCAGGCATGAAATTAAAGTAATTGTTAACACTATTTAATAAATTGAGCTAAAGTTTTCATCAGTATTGCAGAACGGAATCTTAACCTGATGAAAACAAGTTCAAATAACACCATATTCAAAAACCAAAAACTGTTTGTGATCAACTCTGTTATAAATTTATTTTTACTTTTTATACTGTTATTGATTAACAAACCATCAATTCCAGATTTAATTCTACCGTTACTGATCATGTTAAGTATTACAAATGTGTATTTTCTGATAAGAGTGGTACATAACTCTACTCCTGTTAAAGAATGGCAACATTCAAGATACAAAGCAGAAATTAATGCATTGAAACAAAAAAACGGCTACCTGGATTTTCTCTGCCAAAGCCATTTCAAAATACAAAATTGCAAGCTTTTGCCTGAAAAGCTTCCCGAGATTTTTTCTCATCTCAGCCGCCTGATCCCTTTCTGTGAAGCCAAAATCATCCTTTATCCCTCACAACAAGAATATTTTTTCCGTAACCCCCACCAGTGTCCTTATTTCGATATGCCTCTGACAATGAGGTGGAATCTGGATGATAATATTGATAACTATGGAACACTCTGGATAAAGACACATAGAAATAGTGATCTTACTCCAGATGAAAAAAACCTGGTTCAGGATGTCGTTGCCTTAATAACAAATAAGTTGTTCCGGGAAAACCAAATCCAGTGCCATCAGCGAAGCATGTTAGCAGCAGAAAGAGCATCTATTTCCCGTGAACTCCATGATTCAATTGCCCAATCGCTCTCTTTCCTTAAGATCCAAGTTAATTGCCTGTATATATGTAGTGATAATTTATCCAAGCAAAGTTTAGCCTCACTAAATATGATTAAAGATGAGTTGAATATCGCTTACTGTCAACTAAGAGAATTACTTGCCGCCTTTCGGAATGAACAACCCCAATGCAATCTACAAGAATCTTTACAAGCTCTGGTTAACGAATTTAACCACCGTTTGAGCTTCAATATTGAGTTCAATTACCTGCTGACATATCAGCACATCTCTGACAATTACAGTAAACACTTGATACAAATTATCAGAGAATGTTTGAATAACTGTTACAAACATTCTGATGCAAACTGGATCAGCGTCCATATTGATTCTATCGATAACAAAATCATTGCCGTTGTCAGTGACAATGGCCGAGGAATCAATCTGAATGCCATCAATAAAAACAGATTTGGGCTAGCTATTATACAAGACAGGGTTAACATCATGGGTGGGCAATTACAGATAAAAAATCGTAAACAAGGCGGTACAGAAATAGAAATTCAGTTTTTATTAGACTGAAAAAGAATATGAAACCAAATTATAAATATGACGCAGCTTCTTGAATGATAATAATTAGCATTTGCGTCAATTGCTGTTACACTAAATTTGGTCATACCTGATAATTAAAAAAGTACGCTTTCCAGAGGAAATTTTACGTGACTACTAAACCAATTGAAGAAAAGAACATTTATCGCCCTGCCCCACCGAGACTTGTTCAAGTAAAAAACATTTTTGATGTGACACCCAATATGCGAAGGATTACTTTCGAAAGTGAATGTCTCGATAGTTATCCGACTGAATGTGAGGGTGGACTTTTAAAAATATTCTTACCGCTTCCGGGACAAACAAAACCGATATTACCCACCTTATCCCCAGACGGCCCGGTATGGCCTGCAGATGAATTTCGTCCAATTACCCGTGCTTACTCCGTTCGGGCTCTCCGTACCGAACAAAAAGAGATCGATATTGAGTTTGCATTGCATCACGGTGGAGGTCCCGCTGTGGAATTTGCTTATAGAGCCAAAATCGGTGACTGGATAGGCATTACCAACCCCGGTGGCCCTGATCCATTGCTGCCAACGGTCAGTCACTACTATATGGCTGGCGACCCCAGTGCCTTGCCCGCAATTGCGGCTTTATTAGAGACAATCAACAACCCAGATGCTACCGGGCAAGTGATTATTCGTGTCGAAAGTGAACTGGATATTCAAGATCTGAAAAAACCTGAAGGAATATCAATCCATTGGGCAGTTGGCAATGTTAAAGTCACCAACGATATCGTATCCGAGTTCAAGTCCTGGTCATTACCCACAGAAGATGTCACTTTCTGGCTCGCAGGTGAAGATAAATTGGTAAAAGAACTTCGTCGCTATGTTCGCCGTGAAAAAGGTTATGAACGCCACCAACTATGCGCCATCCCCTATTGGAGATATGGCTTTAACGAAGATGGTTATCACGACTTACGCGATGAAGTGATGATGATGAATAGGAACGATTAATACATAACATCAACCACCAAACACTGATGAGTGAAAAACTCAAGGGATCACGCCAGCGAAACGCCAACGGCGTGTTCCTACAAGTTTATTCAATACACTTATTCCATCCCCTACCTTTTCTTAACCAAAGAAATGCTAATGTTATCAGCAAGATCGCTGAGTACTGGGTTTTTGAAAACAAATGAGAATGGCAAAAGGAATCCTATCTCCTCTTGTAACCTGAATACAAATCTTACAACCAATAATGACTGTCCACCTAAGTGGAAGAAATTATCGTTTCGACCTACCTTATCAACGGCGAGAAGCTCGCTCCAGATCCTAGCTAACATCTCTTCAAGCTCATTTTCTGGCTGCTCATAATGTGAATGTCGATAACTAGATGAATCAGAATGAGATAAGGCTTTTCGATCTACTTTACCGTTTGGCATTAGCGGTAGAGATTCGAGTACCACATAAGCCACGGGTATCATATGCGGCGGAAAATGTTGACAGAGATAATAACGTAATTTTTTAACCAGATTTTCATCAAAAAAACCCTCAGACAACGTGAGATAAGCCACTAAACATAAGCTATCCCCGATATCGTTTCTGGCAATAACTACCGCCTGATGAATACCATTATACGCTTCCAGTAATCCCTCAATTTCCCGTAACTCAGTATGAAAACCCCAGATTTTAACTTGATGATCATGGCATCCAATATATTCAATATTGTCGTTATCACCATGACCGCCCACACCATTTCGATCCTTCGCCTGAGTTCGATTCCCTCCTTGCCGTAACAATGTAAGTTCATCCGGTGGTAAAACATTAAGGCGAGATATGGGCTGGGTCGGCTGTTCATTTAATGCCCAAGCCAACTGTGCCAACGCCTGCTGGACATAGTCACATAAACCGGCAGCAGAAAGCGGAGCTGTGACCACAACCTGCGCGGTTAATCCTAAGCTATCACCATCATCTTCTATCGAGAGAATCACTGGGTAGTTACACCTTTCATCTATTCCCAAAATCTCCACATTAGGCCAATTGGACAGAGCAGGTTGTTCCCCATCAATTAGACTACGATGACGGTAATTAATAAGGGATGAAAACAGCGGAGCTGGTGCAGGCACACCACTGCAACGCTGCACATCCGTCAATGGGATATGCTCATAAGCAAGCAGTTGCGATAAACGCTCATGGGTTTGGATTAACGCATCTGTCACACTCTGTTCATCAATATCCATCCGTAATGGCAAAAAGTTAATAAACAGCCCTGCGCTCTGTTCTGCCCCCGTGTCACTACCCATACGTCCAAGCAGTATGGTACCCGTCACAACCTGTTGCCGTTCACTGCTTTTTGCCAACACCAGCCCCCAACCCAAATGCACCAAACTGGCCAAACTAACTTTGTGCCGGCAAGCCAGCTCTCGTAAGGTTTTACTCAGTTCCATTGGTAACTCAATATAATATTCATCAAGCGGCTCATCCCCCAGCATGGAATCATAAAAACTAAATGGCACAGTAGGCTCATCAATATTAGCCAACATCTGGCGGAAATAAGATTCATAAGCTTTACTCTCATTCGCCTGGCGAGAATGAGCAATCAAGTTACGATACGGCACAGTTTCTGGCAGCAAGCTTCCCTGACCGAATAGAAAATAACCTATCTCACGACGCATGACTTCCTGTGTCGTATGATCTGCCAGCAAATGATGAATAATTTCCTGAGCCAGCCAGCGTTCACTACCTGGCTCTCGTGCCACAATCAAGCGCAGTAATGGCGCATCATGCAGTACAAACTGGTGATCAGAAATAGTGTGATATGCAGTGAGCTGTTCAATAAAGGAATCTGTCGATGTTGCAGAAAGCGTTACCTCTATCACCTGCAATGGTGCATTTCTAAGGACCACCTGAACCGGGCCACAAGCCAATCCTTCAACAAAAAAAGCAGTACGTAAAATATCGTGACGGTTAATCATCTGCTGCATAGCGTCAATATAGGTATCCAGACTATTGCGATCATTAAATACCATTCGGAGCATCATTTGATAAGGATCACCCCGTTGCGCCATCAAGTGGTAAAACAAAAACCTCTCTTGTAGTGGTGATAAGGCGTAGATATCTTGAATATTACTAACCCCACCCGGAACTTGACTGACCAACATATCAATATCGGCCTGACTGATATCAACCAGTGGCAACATTTCTGGCGTGATCCGTTCACATGCAACATCAATTAAATTAGCAGGAATCGTTAGCGAATCGGCCTTTCCCAGCAACAATGCCTGTTCCGACAGTATTGGCGTGGAAAACAGTGTTCCTGCCTGTTGTACTACATATTCTTGCTTTCTTAACTGCCCTATCAACTGTACAACTAACAACGAGTTACCACCGAGAGCAAAGAAATTATCATGGCGACCAATCTGTTTAAGTCCAAGTAATTCAGCCCAAGTTCCTGCCAACAAAGATTCTTTTTCCCCTTGTGGAGCTTCATAATTTTGCCGTTGATAGTTCGAAGCATTGGGAGCCGGTAGTGCTTTACGGTCAAGCTTACCATTGGGTGTTAATGGAAAATTCGCTAACACCACAAAGGCAGCGGGTACCATATATTCCGGCAGGCTAGATAACAGATAATCACGTAAAGTTTCTGAAACCTGCGCAGTTGCCAATTCAGGGGAAATAACAACATAAGCCACTAATCCTTTATTCCCCCTTTCTGCTTCAGTAGTAACAACAATTGATTCCAGCACAGACGGATGCGCATTAATACGAGCTTCTATTTCACCCAGTTCAATACGAAAGCCCCGAATTTTCACCTGAAAGTCATTACGACCAATATATTCAATATTTCCATCATGAGCATAACGTACCAAATCGCCAGTACGGTACATACGGCAACCCAGTTGTGAATTAAAAGGATCAGCTAAAAAGCGTTCTGCTGTCAGTTCCGTACGATTCAGATAACCACGCGTCACACCAGCCCCGCCAATATACATCTCGCCAATAGCACCTAAAGGCACTGGTTGTTGTTGGTCATCTAGCAGATAAATAAAGGTATTTGCAACAGGTTTCCCTATCGATACGGAACTTACCTTCTCATTGTTTTCATTACTAAGATGGTAAACCGTAGACCAAACTGCAGTTTCTGTTGGCCCATATAAATTCCAAATATCGTGGCTCTTTTCAGATAATTTACCGACCAAACTGGTTGGCATTATTTCGCCACCACACAATATTTTTACACCTTTAAAAGAAGCGTGCTCCTCATCCACCACTAAATTATAAGTAGAAGGTGTTGCCTGAATCATCGTGATCTGATTATCAGTGATAGTCTTTATTAACACTTCTTTATTCAGGAATAATTTCTTAGGCGCGATAAAAACGGTAGCTCCATTAATCAAAGGCAAATATATTTCCACTGCAACAATATCAAACGATATGGTAGTAGAAAACAGAACTCTCTCCTGTTTTGAAAATAATAGCTTGTCCGTCATGGTCAGTAAAAAATTAACAACATTACCCTGTTCAACCATAACGCCTTTCGGTTGCCCGGTTGATCCTGATGTGTAAATGACATATGCCAGATGATGAGTAGTTAATTCTGCTACATCAGGATTTTCTTGTGATAAACCCGTTAGTGATAACTGCCCCATATCCAGATTATTATTTGCCGTTTTAAAATAATTTTTTAATGCAGCACCACCAGCAATATCATGTAATACCAACACAGGTTTTGCATCCTCCAGAATATAACTCAGCCTTTCTGACGGATAATCTGGATCAAGTGGCACATAACCGCCGCCCGCTTTTAAAATAGCCAGCAAACCAATAATCATAGCTGGACTTCGTTCAACACAAAGAGCAACCAAACTGTCAGGTACTACCCCATTCATGATCAGATAATGAGCCAGCTGATTTGCCTGTCGATTCAACTGCGCATAACTCAATTTTTCCCCCGAAAATATCAGCGCAGTAGCATCCGGTGAAGCGGCAACTTGCTGTTCAAAGAGATGGTGGACACAACATTCGGTTGGATATTCGGTTTGTGTTGCATTCCAGGTTTCCAATAATAATCTTCGCTCAGCCAATGGCAGAATATTCAATTGACTCACAGCCATTGTGGGTTGTTCACTTAATACCCAAACCAATTGCTGTAATGCTTGTTGCAAATAACCGGATAACTGTAAAGCTGAAACTCTGGACATTGCTATCAGCCGGGTTGTCAGTTTTAAACTGTTGCCATCATCATTAATAATCAGCATCAACGGGGCATTCATCTCATCAAAATGCTCAATTCTATTATAATGTGATTGATAATGAATAAGGGCAGTAAATTTCGTTGCTGTAGAATAGATATTAGTGGGAATCATTAACAATTGCGATAAATATTCATTGATATCCAATAATAGATCACTCACACTTCCTTCTTCAATATCCAGAAACAGGGGGAAAATACCAAAGTCCGATTGATAATATTGCAATGTGCCAGTCATAACCTGTTGCTGTACACTGTATTTTGCTAATACGACTCCCCAAGCAAGATGGCATAAACTAGTTAAACCAACACCTGATCGATCCGCCTGCAAACGTAACGCTTCCGTCAACTTTGCAGACAATTTCATCTGATACTCATCATACTGACAACTCTCAAGTGGGTTACTTTCAGGCAGATCGACACCAAGACCAAAAGCCATAATAAGCTCATGAGACTTGCCTGGTTTTTCATATAATAAATCACTTCTATTTATCGGCAAATTTTGCATAATAATAGTATCCAAGTTTATTGAATCAATACCTAAGAAAATATGTTTAACTGATAACGTTGCAACTGGTGAAATTATCACTAGCTATTCTTATAATAAATTTATTCTATACAATCTGATAATTTAATTCTCTATGCTATACCAATATATCCATAAAATTAACTCCAACCATCATCACACAAAATAAAATATCACTCATTATAAGTATAATATGATGAGTGATATTTAACACAAACCTCAGATCTATTAATAAAAGAATTAAGATAATAAGATAATAAGATAATAAGATAATAAGATAATAAGATAATAAGAATATTATTAACTTAAATATCCTTCTCAAAACAATAATTAATTATATACCCTATGGATTTCAAGATGGATCGCGACGGCAAGGGAGCAAATCCCCGGGAGCCTATACCCAATAGATTTCGAGTTGCAGCGCGGCGGCAAGTGAACGCATCCCCAGGAGCATAGATAACTATGTGACTGGGGTAAGTGAACGCAGCCAACAAAGCAGCAGCTTGAAAGATGAAGGGTATCGTTAATTATCTGTTCTATTAAGTACCCTTACAATTTTGAGCGAGGCGAAAACCGGCATTTTTTGCCTCAGTTTCTGTTTTAAAATAAATGGCATTCTTCTCCATAATCATCTTATACCCCGAACAATGGGAAAAATGATAAATTTTGCTATTGTTATTGCCTTTAATTAATCCTGTACGTGGTGTATCTGATGACGTCAGTTTTTTCCTGCTATCTGTTTGGTTATTGTTTCCCACCCCTTTTCTTTGCTCTGCTTGTGGAATACCAGCAGCAGAGTTCTTATGCCACAACTCCCATTTCTGCTCACCGGTAACAAAAGGATTATGATGCCCCATAATACTGGCAATTCGGTTATCCCTTTCCCGTTCCCATTTACTCGGTGGATACTGACGATCCCAAGCCATAAATAATTGTTGTTGTTGGCGGGACATAGAAAGATTGTAGTGATCGTGCATATAAAAACTAATCCGAGCTACCTGACCTTTTACCTCATCTCTAGGTTCGAACGTGCGAGATTCAAAATCAACTTTACTGGTACAGCGACCATAAACATTCGGCATACTTTTCGATAACATTCCATAACTGAAATTACTACGATCACCATTAACCTCCCCAATTGATGGAGCCAAATTATACATATCAGATTCCATTGACCTGAAAACAGGATCTGAAGAGACACAATTTTTCCTCCCGCCATTTTTCCAACATTGTCGCTGATGACCAAAAACCCAGGCAGGAACAATATGTTCCCATTCAATCCGTTCAGCACGGTTCTGTTGTGACCTGACTTGATAACCACACGAAGGAAGAATTACACGCCCACCGCTCTTACCTGTCCATTGCCAATGACAGCCACAATAAAGTGTCCCTTCCTCTGACTTAAATTGATCGTGATATATGCGGTTACGCAGTTCCACTTTAGCTTGTTCAAAGGTAGCTGGAGCGGCAAAGGAAGATAGTGGAATGATTAAACTAACACACCCAATATAAATTATTCCAAAATTAATTTTCTGTTTCAATGATAAATCCTATTTATTAAAAATATCGTTTTGATCTTTCCCTATTATGTTGCCTTACAACCGACCTATAAGACAAACATTATTTCTTTGCATTTCTTCTTAACACTCTTTTTAAAACGAAAGGCTATTCAATAAACAGGTTGAAATATCACTCTAATTTTGCCAGACAACAGATAATTGATGCCAGAACGAGCAGAATAAAGTATGGTCAATTGAGTATTATTAAATCAATACATAGATTATGCTTTAAAGAAAGAACAAAAAATAATAAGACTGATAGCAGCAAGCCTAATAAAATCGCAATCATTGCTTGTATGTGTAAATTACGGGTCATTCTCTATGCCATGGTAAAAACAAATAAACCGTGGGACAAATCACTCCACACGGTTTAAAGTGAAAGACAGTTACTTATATGCTGCCAGTAAGTACCCTTATTTCAGAAAAATAGACCGCATGACTTTCAGCAAGGTAGCCGTCAGTAAAAGTTATTCTTTTTCAGCCAATAAGAGCCTATAAATTACACCACCAACAATCCCACCAATAATCGGCATCACCCAAAATAGCCATAACTGTTCTAAAGCCCAGGTATTCTGGAATATAGCAGAAGCAGTACTTCGTGCAGGATTGACTGAGGTATTTGTGACAGGAATGCTAATCAAATGAATGACAGTCAACGCCAGACCTATTGCTAATGGCGCAAAACCTACAGGTGCTCGTTTATCTGTCGCACCAATAATAACCATCAGGAAAATAGCTGTTAAAACAATTTCAGCAACAATAGCTGACTGAAGCGAAAAACCACCAGGTGAATGTTCACCATAACCATTGGCAGCAAAACCACTGGCTGTCGCATCAAAACCAGCCTGCCCAGAAGCAATAACATACAACACTGCCGCCGCAAGAATACCGCCTATGACTTGGGCAATAATATAAGGGATGATTTCTGCTGCTCTGAAACGACCACCAGCCCACAGACCAATTGTCACTGCTGGATTGAAATGCCCCCCAGAAATATGCCCTACTGCATATATCATAGTCAAAACGGCTAAACCACATGCTAAAGCTACACCAACAAAACCAACACCTAATTCAGGAAATCCGGCAGCTAATACTGCACTACCACATCCGCCAAAAACCAAAACGAACGTTCCAAATAATTCAGCTGCTAATTTTCTTAACATGTTTTATCCTCATCCAGTCATCAAAGAGCTACCTCGCTAAAATTAACTATAGCCAATAAATTAAAATCACGCTTATTTTTGCCATAAACACATAAGTCACCAATTTATGCAGCATCATTGCCTGATACTCGCTTTAAACATGGTATTCAACCCAGCATTAATCCTGTGTGGATCAGTTTTTTAATGAGAATGAGGCAACTTAAAAGCAACTATCCCCAGAATAAATGCAATATTCCGTTTTAAAATAGAAAAATCCGGCGCAAAAAACATTAGCACCGGATTATCACATAGGTATTCTTAAGCAATTGATACTATACCCTTCATCTTTCAAGCTGCTGCTTTGTTGGCTGCGTTCTCTTGCCGCCGCACTGCAACTTGAAATCTATTGGGTATATACAATAAGTGACTTTCTCATTACTGGATAGATAACTCATCTGACTACTAAAACTGAAATATTTGCGTATCCGACAATCCCTGAAGCATTTGAACCCAATAAATGGGTAGAAATATTAGGTCGTCTGGAACCAATAATGATTAAATCTGCATTAATTTCACCCGCTGTCGATAATACTTTATCCCTCGGTGAACCAAAGGCTACAGAGAAAGATACCCGTTCCTTTGGTAAATCTATTTTTTCAGCAACTTTTGCCAGTTCTTCTTTTGATCTGGCAATGGATTTCTTAGCAAAAGAGTTGAGTAAGTCATACTGATAACTATAACTAATTGAAAATCTTGATATATCAGGAACGGAATGGAAAAGATGGATATTAGCATTAGACAACTTAGCCAAATACTCTGCATGTGCAATCGCTTTATCGGTCAATTCATCCTCTGAAATTTCTACCGGTACTAAAATAGTCTTGTACATATGCACTCCTATATTTATACCCTTCATCCTTCAAGTTGCTGCTTTGTTGGCTACGTTCACTTACCCCAGTCACATCGTTATCTATGCTCCTGGGGATGCGTTCTCTTGCCGCCGCGCTGCAAATTGAATATACCAAACCGAGCTACTTTATTGAGTATATGAAATATTCCATTATTTGCTGTGAGTTGTTTAACTAAATCAAACAAATTACTCGATTACTCAGAGTCAAGATGCCATTTATGTAAAATTCGGTGAATAAAAGGTGTTACAACCAGCCCCAAAGTGATAAAGAACACACTTTCTAGAAACAACCCATATATGGCAATAAAATATTTACCCGATAAGCTGACAGGGGCAGGATCTAATCCCTGTGCACCAAGCATAGATAAAGAGTTAAGTACAGATTCAGAAAATGAGTGCCCTTCTATCAGATAAAACCCCAGTACACCCGGAATTATCCCAATAAAGAAAAATGTTGCGGCAATAAGATAAAAACGAGCTACTCGCCATAAAAAATGATCCAACCGAATCAGTTTATCAGTAAATTTTTCCACGATTAGTTCACTCTCAACACGTTTACATAATCACACCAAATCCAATGAAAATAAAGTCAACTAAAATATAACAACATAGCCTTAACCTACTGATATATATGGTAAGCCATCCAAAGATGGCTAGCCAATTTATCAATTAAATTTTTACTATCCTACCTAACAACCAAAACAGAAATTTTCGAATATTTAACAACACCTGCGGCATTAGATCCCAATAAATGGGTGGAGATATTGGGCCTCCTTGAGCCAATAACAATAAGATCAGCGCTAATTTCTGTAGCAGCTTCTACTATTTCATCTCTCGGCGAACCAAAGGCAATAGAATAGGATAGCCTTTCATCAGGAAAATCTATTGTATCGAGCAGCATTTTTAAATCATTCTCTGCTTTAACTGTCGCTTTATCCTTAATTTCCTCATATCCCAATGAATATGCATTAACAATCGCAGATGAGACTGGTAATACATGAAGAATATGAAGCTTCGCGCCTGTTTCTTTAGCTAAAGACAGAGCATGCTTAACAGCCTTACTCGTTAGTTCATCTTCTGAAATATCTACCGGTACTAAAATAGTGTTGTACATACGCACTCTCCTATATTTACATACCAAACCAGACTATTATCTTAGTATACTCAATATTTTATTAATTACTATGAGTTATTCAATAAGATGAAAAAATAACAGAAAACACTTATACCCGTCATCTTTCAAGCTGCTGCTTTGTTGGCTGCGTTCACTTACCCCAGTCACAGAGTTATCTATGCTCCTGGGGACGCGTTCTCTTGCCGCCGCACTGCAACTTGAAATCTATTGGGTATATATTTCATATTGATAAGATCTGTAATCAATACTTTTCTCATGGCATTTTTGCTTATAAAGTAAGAAAATTAATGCTCATCATTATAAACTTATTACTATTTGTCGTAAAAACATATCCAGATTTTTCCTGTAGCAAGAAAAATAAATTAATGCCTTTATTCAATATATCATCTGTTTCTTACAATAAAATAAAAATCTCAATATTTTACATACATAATATTCATCTGACAGTCACAACAAAAAACAAGCGTCTTATCGAAGTAAATATTATTAAATATTCATATTTATGTTGAACAGTAAAATTAACGATAAATAAAAATATCTTTGTATGGATAGGAAAAGAAAGATATTTTCAAAAATAGCATTATTTGATAAACAAAAACAATAACAAATTCCCGATTAAGTATGATTTGCCCTACTTCTGCTTAACTCCATGATTTCAAAAATCTGAAGCTTTTAAAATCGAAAATTTTTTGATCTAAAGCTAGCAGAACTTTTAAACATGCTACCTCTGTTGCCAGAATTTCAGTATCGAACCGTGAGATGAGATCAATTTTACTTATAGTCGTTACTTAAGCATTAATTACGTCATGAAAATAATAACTATGTCATATAATTTACCCCTTATTTTTATACACTACATAAATAGACCAGCAAAAACAAATGTTAATTTCTTGTTAAAACTATTTATTTCGCAAATATTTATACAGTCATTAATTCTATTATAATCAGAATATACAGGATATCTTTATTACGAATAAATAATACATATAACTATATAAGACAATTCTCTTTTGTCTTTTGGAGATATAAGTATAATGTCCACATTCCAGATGAGTTTTTGGGAGAACTTCCCTATTTTATTGTTTTATATAGTCTTTATTAAAAATTCAAAAAATAGATTACTGAGGTTAACTCTTCTGAAGCAGATTTAATACACACGCAATATCAATATGAACATAGGGCCAGTTGGAGACACTTTTTTGATTAATGTTTTGTTAGTCGATGATCATGAATTGGTCAGAGTTGGTGTAAAACGTATTCTTGATGACGTGAAAGGGATAACAGTTACAGGAGAAGTCAACTGTGGTGAAGATGCGATAAAATGGTGCCGAGTCAATAAAGCAGATATCGTGTTAATGGACATGAATATGCCGGGTATTGGCGGCCTAGAGGCGACAAAAAGAATCTTGCGTTATTGCCCCGATATCCGTGTAATTATGCTGACTATCTATACTGAAAACCCATTACCAATGAAGGTAATGCAAGCTGGAGCTAGGGGATATCTCAGTAAAGCCTCTACCCCTCAAGATATGATCAATGCGATTCGTACTGTGAATGCGGGTCAGCGCTATATAGCTCCCGATATTGCCCAGCAAATGGCACTGAGTCAGATTAACCCACAGAAAGAAAATCCATTAAGTTGCCTGTCTGATCGTGAATTACAGATTATGCTGATGATCACAAGGGGGCAAAAGGTCAGTGATATTTCCGAACAACTTAACCTCAGCCCAAAAACCGTCAATAGCTATCGCTACAGAATGTTTAGTAAACTAAATATCAACGGTGATGTAGAATTAACGCATATGGCAATACGCTATGGGCTGTTCGACACAGAGAGTCTATTAAATAGTGACGGAACAATTTGATTCAAAAGCGTTTTTAAAAACAGTAACCAGTCAGCCTGGTGTTTATCGAATGTATGACACTTCGGGGACAGTTATTTATGTCGGCAAAGCTAAGGATTTAAAAAAACGGCTTTCCAGTTATTTTCGGGCGCAAGTGACCAGCCGCAAAACTGAATCTTTAGTCAAAAACATTGTTCAAATAGATGTTACTGTCACTCACACAGAAACAGAAGCGCTGTTATTGGAACATAATTACATCAAGCTGCATCAACCCCGATATAATGTTTTGCTACGAGATGATAAATCTTACCCTTATATTTTTCTCAGCTCAGATAAACATCCCCGGCTGGCAATGCATCGGGGCGCCAAACATTCTAAGGGTGAATACTTCGGCCCATTCCCAAATTCTCATGCAGTACGTGAATCATTAATCTTACTACAAAAACTTTTTCCTATCCGACAATGTGAAGATAGTGTCTACCGCAATCGCTCCCGTCCATGTCTGCAATATCAAATTGGCCGATGTCTTGGGCCTTGCGTTAAAGGATTAGTGAGCGAAGAAGAATATCAGCAACAAGTTGATTATATTCGCCTATTTCTTTCAGGCAAAGATCAACAAGTTTTAACCCGATTAATTAACCGCATGGAAGCAGCAAGTCAGAGACTAAAATTTGAAGATGCTGCAAAATATCGTGATCAAATTCAGGCTGTTCGTCAGGTCACTGAAAGGCAATTTGTTTCAGGAACAGACGATGATTTGGATGTCATAAGCATTGCATTTGAAGCGGGAATGGCTTGTTTACATGTACTATTTATACGTCAAGGCAAAGTACTGGGTAGCCGCAGTTATTACCCTAAAATACCTGCCGGGACAGAGCTTAACGAGATTGTACAAACATTTCTTGGTCAATTTTATTTACAAGGCAGTCAAAACCGGGCTCTGCCATCAGAGATTTTGCTAGATTTTGCGCTGCAAGAAAAAGAAATTCTGTCTGATTCTTTATCTGAAATATCTGGCCGAAAAATTCATATTCAAACCCGGCCTCGTGGAGACAGAGCTCGTTATCTGAAACTCGCCCGTACAAATGCCGCCACAGCTCTGGTTACTCGCTTATCTCAACAATCAACTATTCATCAAAGATTGGACTCTCTCGCCAAATTAGTTAATTTGGCAAAAATTCAAAGAATGGAATGTTTTGATATCAGTCACACTATGGGGGAACAAACTGTTGCATCTTGTGTCGTTTTTGACAGCAATGGCCCACTACGTTCTGAATATCGGCGCTATAATATTAGTAGTATTACTCCAGGTGATGATTACGCAGCGATGAATCAAGTATTGCGCCGTCGATACGGTAAGGCATTGGACGAGTCAAAAATTCCCGACATTATTTTTATTGATGGCGGTAAAGGCCAGTTGGCTCAGGCAATCAACGTATTCCAATCTCTTGATGTTAAATGGGATAAAACGCATCCTCAATTGATAGGTGTTGCCAAAGGAAGCGATCGCAAAGCGGGGCTTGAAACACTGTTTTTTGCTGCTGGAGGTGAAAGTATGGCATTACCACCGGACTCTCCTGCCCTGCATGTTATTCAGCATATTCGTGACGAATCACATAATCATGCAATAACCGGGCACCGCCAGCGTAGAGCTAAAGTTAAAAATACCAGTACCCTTGAATCCATTGAAGGTATTGGCCCAAAACGCCGGCAAATGTTACTAAAATATATGGGAGGTTTACAGCCTTTGCGCAACGCAAATGTAGAAGAGATCGCAAAAATACCGACTATTTCCTATGCATTAGCAGAAAAAATTCATAATGCATTGAAACACTAAGTGCATTGATGCACCATACTTATAAACTCCACTATAGCCAGATAGTTAAGAAGCACTATGCAATTAAATATACCAACATGGCTCACTCTGTTCCGCATTGTCTTGATCCCATTTTTCATACTGGCATTTTATTTGCCATTCAAATGGGCGCCGATGGTTTGTGCCATAATTTTTATTGTCGCTGCGGCGACAGACTGGTTTGACGGTTTCCTTGCCCGCCTTTGGAAACAGACCACCCGCTTTGGCGCATTTCTTGATCCTGTCGCTGACAAAATCATGGTTGCAGCCGCATTAGTATTAGTTTGCGAGCATTATCATACCTGGTGGATAACATTACCTGCCGCAACCATGATAGCACGTGAAATTATCATCTCTTCGCTTAGAGAATGGATGGCCGAATTGGGGAAACGCAGTAATGTTGCCGTTTCCTGGATGGGTAAAATAAAAACCACAGCTCAAATGGCAGCATTAGTCGCTTTATTATGGCGCCCTAATTTTGAATTCGAACTTGGTGGATTCATATTACTTTACGTTGCTACAGTGATGACATTTTGGTCAATGTTTCAATATGTAAACGCGGCATGGTCTGATTTGCGTGAAGCTTGATCGAACTGACGTAAAAAACACCGAACAAACGCATCGTAACAATAATTGTATTGACTCGATACGTTAAGTAAGTAGAATGCAACGCATCGAACGGCACATGAGGTTTACGAAAACAAATAAGTAAATCAGCCAGTTCGGAGCGGTGCGGGAATAGCTCAGTTGGTAGAGCACAACCTTGCCAAGGTTGGGGTCGCGAGTTCGAGTCTCGTTTCCCGCTCCAAAAAACTAGTCGGCAAGACGATGAGTTACTGATATTAAGGCGCGTTGGCAGAGTGGCCATGCAGCGGATTGCAAATCCGTCAACCTCGGTTCGACTCCGGGACGCGCCTCCAGATTCAGCCCAGGTGGTGAAATCGGTAGACACAAGGGATTTAAAATCCCTCGGCTGTAAGGCTGTGCGGGTTCAAGTCCCGCCCTGGGCACCATATAAAATTCGCTGGTGAAACAGTGAGTTAGGAAAAAGAAAAGGCCACCGCAAGGTGGCTTTTTTGTATTTCGAGATGGCATGAAAATGGCGACACTTTGGCGGTGCTGTATAAATACACATTATCTATTTCAGGCAATCCCTTCCCCCTCAAAACATCATCAGAAAAATATTTTTCACATAAAAAAACCGCAATTAAGCGGCTGTATATGAAAAACCTGCACTGGGCGGGTTTATTTGATGGGTAATTCGCTTTTCGAAATAATTGCCAGTCTATTTTGATGGTGCTCGGGATCACCCCATAGCCAAGACTCTTTGCTAGCAATTTCTTTATCAGACAAAATTTTGTGTAATTCACGTGTAATCATATCGTAAGCATAAACATGCATATTATATGCCAACGCGTCATACATACGGGCCTGCCAAAAAGAAATACCGTCATGAGTCTGGTTCATGTCTGACACAATCACGTTATAAGATTCGAGCAAGTAATCAAAGAACACCTTACCCGCTAAATCACGTAAAACCACTCGATGTTCACGCTTCAGAATACGCCAAACAAGAATTTGTGTTACCGGGCGACAACTTAATACTACATCAGGCTGTATAATAACTCTGTTATAATAGACGACTTCTTGAGACACATCGTTAAGCAGCGCCAATTCGAAGTGAGACTGACTAATCCAATCTTCAAGGCGACCATCAACGCGAACCATGCGATAACCAGGCGCTAGTAATAACCCGTTTATTTGGGAAGTAATATCACTGCCATTCATCAATGTAGTGTAGAGGGCGCGATTATCTCTACCTTCGTTCAGATGAACGAAAACCTCATTAACCTTGTCAGGATTTACCAATCTCTTTGGCATACTCCCCCCCTTGCACATCTGAATAATTCGCTCTATACAGTCTGTATATAAATAAGTGTAATACGTTTAGTATTAACTAAGCAAATTCATTTCTCAGAAAAGTAAGCTCGAAATTAGACGAAAAGTGAGGAACGCAAAACGAAGAAGATGTAAGCCCATTATAAATAAGCATTTTGAGCGCAATGTTTATCATGATGAAGCCAAGTTGTAAAAAACATCAGACATCATAGTCTTACAGTGAGCCGTCCTTGGCTTGGATAATAACTTTCTAAGCTGCCTGTACGGCAGTACATTGTGTTTCAGTGCGTTAATATCCGTCCAATTCTTTCTAAGCTGCCTGTACGGCAGTACATCGTTGCATATTAACCTTAACTTACTGACTATTAAAGAGTTACCTACAAAAATTTTAAAAACCCTGTTTTACGAGATAAATAATATCCCCTTAAAAATCAATATATTAAATTTGACTGTAAAAAAAAGGTCAAAACTAAGGTGCAAAGAAATACCATCCTTTAAGTTACATTCCCCCTTTCCCAATCCAATGAAACCCGTACCGATCAAAAGAAAACAACTGCATGTAAATACATTCCCCCGGAATCATAAAGCTATTATTGGAAATAAATGGCATAATGCAAAAAATATTAAATCGTCCAGAAATTATTAATCCAATATCCAGTTATTTACAGAATTCTATCAATTAACGATTATGACTTAAGAGGTTTTCTACACCACCCGATTCAATACTCATCGAAATTAAATAATTCACATATATGAATAATACCCCATGGTTATATTAACTTATGTTTAAATTTGATTTATCAAATAGTAATAAGATTTCATTTTTCCAACAAATTAAATTCAATCAGTAAACAAATCAGTTAAATAATTAAAAACAACCATATCAGATATATCCAGCTAATTTTCCACCAACCGTTCAATTTGTCTTAACAACACAATAGCACAAAAGTTTCCAATTGATAAATAACCCGCCCCTATTGCAGAATAAAATATCGTTAATTATGTTGACCAGATTTACCCAAAATGTAATCTACAATGAAATATATAATTAACCGATTCTCGTAATAAAAATACCGATAATAATTATATTTCCGAAAAACTTGTCATTGCTGGTAGTAACGTATTAAACTGATTGCATAATTCAAACATATCAAGTTTAAAACCTAAAAATTAAAAAAAAAGGAATTATAATATGAGAAATAACGTAACTATATCATCTCAGATTATTAACACATTAGCAGTAAGCAATGAGCCATGGGGAATCAAAGATAAGAATTCATGCTTCATTTATGGTAATCTGGCATTAAAATCTCTTCAGAATTTTTCAAATTCATTTGAATACGAGGGACATTATGAAAATGAGCTTCCATGGGATAGTGCTAAATTTGCAGAAGAATTCATTAATCATGATAAAAAAGTGATGGAAAAAGAGCAAAGAATATGTTCACTAGAAACACATGTATTTGGCAAAACACAAATTCTATCATCTTATTTTTTTGAAAAATCACCTTTTTATCATGAAAATGGAAATTGCATGGGTGTTATATATCATGGGTGGAAAGCAAAAAGCTATTCATTAACCTGTCTACACCAATATCACAACGAATTACCTGCATCGATAATGTTCCAACCACCCACAGATCTTTTTACTCAATGTGAATGGGATATCATTTTTCTTTTTTTACAGAAAAAGACCAAAAAACAGATTGGACAGATATTGAATATCACCTATCATACTATTGAATCTCATATGGTTCAGATATATCGAAAAATAGGTATTAACTCCAGTCAACAACTAGAAGAGTATTGTCAGGCTAATAATTTCAATCACTTTATACCAGAGAAATTTATATTGTCTTAGATTACGTATTAATTCCTATTTTCTATATATTTCCTTTGTCCATTATTAATAGATAAAATAATCAGTCCCATTGGAATATATTTTTATTTATAAATAAAATAATTATATTCAATAATTTCTTAAAGGCTATTTATGAGTGAATCAGGATATCAAAAATCTCCTATTATTACCTCTCAATTAACGAATACATGGGACAGAAGTTCCGAGCCATGGTTTGTAAAAGATAAAGAATTACGTTTCATTTATGCGAATACAGTATTTATTAAAGCCAGTAAGTTACCTGAAAATTTTAATGTTATCGGACATACTGATAAAGAATTACCTACACCATTTAATTGTTTTGCTCACCTTTTTGAACAGCATGATCGTAAAGTCTTAGAATGTATGCAACGAATATCATCTATTGGGATTTATCCTCAAGGCAGCGATCAACAACCCAAATCCTATTTTTGTAATAAATACCCATTAATGGATGAAAACAATCAATGTATTGGAATAATCTCCCATGCCAAAGAAATAGACCATTTTGCAATATCTCATTACATTAAGAATAATACCTCTATATCTATTCGGCTTAGGCAACCTAACAATATATTAACAAAGAAAGAATGGATTATCATTTTTCTATTCTGTCGTGGTATCAGCAATAAATGCATTGCCGATGAAATGAAAATTTCATACAATGCTGTAGAAAAATATTTTGAATGTATCTATAAGAAACTATCAATCGGTTCAGCAATTGAATTAAGACTATTTTGCAAAGAAAATGGTTATGATACGTTTATTCCATCAAAATATTTTGAGCCTATAGGCCATTTTTTATTATAAATGTTCGAGTTTACTATTATGTATTTTCATATTGGCTATTTAATTAACATGAATTACTAATAAGATAAATACGGATTTGACAGAATAATTTTATATCAATAAATATAATTTATATATTATGTCTTTTACTTTTTGCCAATAATTTTCAACATCAGGGTAAGAATTGATAATCATAGACCAATATACATCTGACCTAACATTACCAGTGCTTTACCGAGTGTATTATAAGGTCATCATAATGGTTAACTTTTTTGTAAATGCCTTCGCAGTAGGTAACATATACCCAATAGATTTCAAATTGCAGCGCGGCGCCAAGAGAACGCATCCCCAGGAGCATAGATAACTATGTGACTGGGGTAAGTGAACGCAGCCAACAAAGCAGCAACTTGAAAGATGACGGGTATATACTGTTCTAAGTAAGTTTTCTATCTAATTATGCTTTAAAAACCAAATTCAGAAGAATGTAGCCCACCTTAATTTTATTTAAGAATAGCTATTTAAGAAGTTCCTTGTTCTTCCAGACTAAAACGCTCCAATAGTCAATCCTGCCGCCATATTCAACAAAAAGCTTATCGAATTACGATACTTAGAATGTTACATTTAAGAAAAAATATTTAACTGATTCAGCACTATTTTAATTAGATCTATTTCCCCGGCATTATTCTGTTCCAAAGGAATAACACCTTTTATTTCATCCTGTTATAAGTATCTGTTATCAGAATAATTCTTGTTTCTACAATTCATGACGGAACATTTATGACACAGATCACTTATTGATCAATAGATTAAAAATCCAACTCATTAACCTGACTACTTAGTAAGTAGAACAAATAATATTTATCCAAAATAGTATTGATAGTGATATTTATTAACATTGAACATTACTTTGAAAAATAATAAAGAATTTAATTAATAAATATATGTATTTTGACGAATAAATTATTATATTTTATTATATGACCAAGCCATTTTAAGTAGAATCAGCAAATAATCTCCATATACGCTTGAATAATAGTTTAGGAGCTGCAATGAAAAATATAAGAAACAAACCCAATAATATCACTCCACAATTAATTTATACGTGGGAAAGAAGTGATGAACCCTGGGGAGCTAAAGATCTCCAGTCACGATTTATCTATGCCAATCCCGCTTTCTATCGACTACTCAATTTGCCTGAAGATCTCGATATTACTGGGCTTTCAGTCAGTGAATTACCTTCACCTATTGCAGAATATGAAAAAGAATTCCGCCGTCAGGATCAAAAAGTTATCCAAACCATGCAACGAGTGACTTCACTAGAAACTCATCCACTTGGAGAAAATAGAGTTAAGCAAACTTACCTCTGTAATAAATATCCGCTTTGTGATGAAAAGGGTGACTGTATTGGTATTACCTTTCATATATACAAAACACAGAATTTTTCTGTTTCTTATTATTATGAAAAAACATTACCAGCAACGCTAAAGTTTATACCCCCTAACGATATACTGACCCAAACTGAATGGGAGGTTCTCTTTTTAACTCTGCGTTCAGTGGATGAAGAACACATCAGTGAAGAATTAATGATAAATACAGAAGATGTTGTTAATCATATTCAATC
>NZ_LJCS01000062.1:0-26004 GCF_001280945.1 Photorhabdus heterorhabditis
CTAAATAGCTTTTCATAATTCCGCTACACATGGCCTTCTTCAACCCATTGTTATATATGGAGTTATAAGTGGTATAAGATGTAGCGCTATTTTAGAATCTTATTTAGACTCAATAGATAATTCTTATTGAAAAAAATAAAGAAATTAACGAAATAGCCATGTGAAAATAGCCTTTCGATTCTGGCAATAGAAACAAAGATTGCTAATATAAAAATTTTCATTGATAATTATTATATGAACACGGAAAAATGATGTATGCCTTTGCACCATACTGTTTTTCCAGAATGATCGTGAATTAACTATGACAGATAATAGGAGGAAAGATGAAAGCATTAACTATTATGTTATTGATATTAATAACAAATATTTCAGGCTGCGTCTCCAAAAAACACGCTTTTTCTATTGACTATAAAGCAAATGGTGAAACTTTTCATTTGACTCCATTATGTATAGAGGAAATTTTTCCGGAAAAAGGAGATAATTACCATTCCATTTTCATCAAAGTAAAAAATAACTCTCATTGTAGCAAACCATTTAATCTTTTTATAAAGCAAAACGTAGGAAAAAAAATATCTGTTTTCTTTAACAATAAACCAATATTGAAAAATACCAATATAATTACGCCAATGCATGTTGAAAATGGTTTCTATCAGGCAATAGATTCGAATATAACATTTGAAGAAATAGTCAACTCTTTAAATTGATGAAAATCTATGGTTTTTTTCTTCCTGAAAAAAACCATAGATTAATTAAGTATTTTTTATTAAATCCTAATAATCATATTAATACTCAACAGTGATTATTTGTCCTTGTGAATGACTTTTGAAACAAATGAGCTAAGTAGCCTTTGACGGAGGCTCTTTTTAACCTCACTTATTATTGTCATTTTTATACTTTTTTTACACATCCACTCACTCTTTTATCAGCTTCTTTTCATCTGCCTGCTTAACCTTATACCTATCCAAATCCTAAGGAGATAAGCAGTGAGCATATTCTTCATTTCCGGCGCGTTATTGATAGCTCTGCTATTAGTTTATCTGATTTATGCGTTACTCCATGCGGAGGATTTTTAAATGGCTGCATCCGCTTTTTTACTGATCGCAAGTTTCTTACTGATTTTACTGCTGTTAGCAAAACCGCTTGGAAGTATTATTGCCAATATGATCGAAGGCGATATTCCACGCTGGCTAACGAGAACAGAGTCTGGCCTTTGGCGTTGCTGTGGTTTACAGAAACCTGGCGGCACAGTTAAAGAGATGAACTGGTGGCAATACGCATTAGCTATCATTATTTTTAATCTGACTGGGCTATTACTGTTATTTACCCTTTTAGTCACACAAGGCAGTCTCCCACTTAATCCTCAACATTTCCCCGGGCTTAAGTGGGATCTGGCACTGAATACAGCGGTCAGCTTTATTACAAATACCGATTGGCAAGCATACAGTGGGGAAAACACGCTCAGTTACTTTAGTCAAATGACTGGCCTGACAGTACAGAACTTTCTTTCTGCGGCAACCGGGATCGCGGTGGCATTTGCCCTGATACGCGCATTTTCCCGTCATGGTGTGAAAACTGTGGGAAACGCCTGGGTTGATATCACACGCATTACACTGTATCTGCTGTTACCGCTGTCTATGATTATCGCGCTGGTTTTTGTCAGTCAGGGCGTGATGCAGAATTTCGAACCTTATCAGCTCATTCATACCATTGAAGACCAACAACAATTAATCCCGATGGGACCCGTTGCCTCTCAGGAAGCAATTAAATTGTTGGGAACCAATGGCGGTGGATTCTTTGGGGCTAATTCATCTCACCCTTTTGAAAATCCAACCGCTATCAGCAATTTTATTCAGATCTTGTCGATCCTCCTTATCCCCAGCGCACTCTGCTTTGCCTTTGGTCAAGTCATTGACGATAACCGTCAGGGACACGCTTTATTGTGGGCAATGTGTATCATCTTTGTCATTGCCACTTTGGGGGTCATGTATGCCGAATTGAAAGGCAATCCACATCTCAGCCTGTTAGGTGCTGACAGCAATATCAATCTGGAAGGTAAGGAGAACCGCTTCGGTATTCTTGCAACCTCAATTTATGCCGTAGTGACAACCGCCGCTTCCTGTGGTGCCGTCAACGCTATGCATGACTCCTTCACCGCACTTGGCGGTATGATCCCAATGTGGCTGATACAAATTGGCGAAGTCGTGTTCGGTGGTGTGGGTTCCGGTTTATACGGCATGTTGCTGTTTGTTCTGCTAACCGTTTTTATCGCCGGTTTAATGATAGGGCGTGCTCCTGAATATCTCGGGAAAAAAATCGAAGTATTCGAGATGAAAATGGTTGCACTGGCGATTCTGGTTACCCCTACACTGGTGCTTTTAGGTACTGCTCTTGTCATATCAACAGAAAATGGACGCGTGGGTATTCTAAACCCCAGTGCTCATGGTTTCAGTGAAGTACTTTATGCCCTTTCCTCTGCGGCCAACAATAACGGCAGTGCCTTCGCTGGCCTCAGTGCAAACAACCTGTTCTATAACCTGCTGCTGGCAACAGTGATATTTCTTGGCCGCTTTGGTGTCATCCTGCCAGTACTGGCTATTGCTGGCTCTTTGGTAACAAAAAAACGTCAGCCTGCCAGCAACGGCACACTACCAACCGATAGCCCGCTGTTTATCGGCTTACTAATCCTGACCATTATGTTAATCGGTGCATTGACCTTTATTCCAGCTCTGATCCTTGGCCCGGTCATTGAACATTTACAAATCTGGCTGATATCCCGGTAAGTGCCAAAGTGAGGAACATATGACAAACAAACAACGGGCATTATTCGAACCCTCTTTAATTCGTAATGCACTTATTGATTCAATAAAAAAATGCCATCCGGCGGCGCAATGGCGTAATCCAGTGATGTTTGTGGTCTATCTGGGTAGCGGGTTAACCACCATTTTATGGATTGCTATGCTGGCTGGTCAGCTTAAAGAAAATACGCTGTTTACTGGCAATATCGCCTTATGGCTGTGGTTTACCGTGCTGTTCGCTAACTTTGCCGAAGCATTAGCAGAAGGCAGAAGCAAAGCTCAAGCCGCGAGTCTTAAAGGCGTGAGAAAAACCAGCTGGGCGATTAAACTCACCTCAGCCAGTCGTGATGCAAGCCGAGAGAAAGTTCCCTCTGATAGCCTGCGCAAAGGTGACATTGTCATTATTGAAGCCGGTGAAACTATCCCTTGTGATGGTGAAGTTATTGAAGGTGGCGCTTCCGTTGATGAAAGTGCTATCACCGGAGAATCTGCCCCGGTTATCCGCGAATCTGGCGGTGACTTCTCTTCTGTTACTGGCGGTACACGCGTGCTGTCTGACTGGTTGGTGGTTGAATGTTCGGTCAATCCCGGTGAAACTTTTCTTGACCGCATGATTTCAATGGTAGAAGGCGCTAAACGTCGCAAAACCCCCAATGAGATTGCCCTGACCATTCTGCTTACCGCGCTGACGATTATCTTCCTGTTGGTGTGTGTCACTCTACTGCCATTCTCAATATTTAGTGTGGAGGCTAACCAATCTGGTCAACCGATCACCATCACTGTATTAATCGCGTTATTAGTCTGTCTTATTCCTACGACTATCGGCGGCTTACTTTCTGCCATTGGTGTCGCGGGTATGAGCCGTATGCTGGGTGCTAATGTCATTGCCACCAGCGGACGGGCGGTTGAAGCAGCGGGTGATGTGGATGTCCTGCTGCTGGATAAAACCGGCACAATCACATTGGGGAACCGTCAGGCATCTCAATTTCTGCCTGTGTCCGGTGTGACGGAACAACAGCTGGCAGATGCTGCTCAGCTCTCTTCTCTGGCAGATGAAACGCCGGAAGGACGCAGCATTGTCATTCTGGCAAAACAGCGATTCAACCTGCGTGAACGTGATCTGCACTCACTGAATGCAACTTTTGTTCCTTTTTCCGCCATGACCCGCATGAGTGGCGTTAATGTGGAAAATCGCCTGATCCGCAAAGGCTCGGTAGATGCCATTCGCCGCCATATTGAAATCAATCACGGAAAGTTCCCCGAGGCAGTAGAAGTTTTGGTTCAAAACGTGGCACGTAAAGGGGGGACACCACTGGTTGTAGCAGAAAATCAACGAGTATTGGGTGTTGTGGCGCTGAAAGATATTGTTAAAGGTGGCATCAAAGAGCGATTCAGTGAGATGCGCCGCATGGGGATCAAAACCGTCATGATTACCGGCGATAACCGCCTAACCGCAGCGGCTATTGCCGCAGAAGCAGGCGTGGATGATTTTCTGGCTGAGGCGACCCCCGAAGCCAAACTGACCCTTATCCGCCAATATCAATCCGAAGGCCGTCTGGTCGCCATGACCGGTGATGGAACTAACGATGCGCCGGCACTTGCTCAGGCTGATGTTGCGGTTGCCATGAATTCAGGCACTCAGGCCGCCAAAGAAGCTGGCAATATGGTGGATTTGGATTCCAACCCAACCAAACTGATTGAAGTGGTTCATATTGGTAAACAGATGCTGATGACACGCGGTTCTCTGACCACATTCAGTATCGCCAATGATATTGCAAAATATTTTGCCATTATCCCGGCGGCGTTTGCCATCACTTATCCACAATTAAATATCTTGAATATCATGCACCTGTATTCACCCACTTCGGCGGTTTTATCGACCGTTATCTTTAATGCACTGATTATTGTGTTTCTGATCCCACTGGCTTTGAAAGGTGTTAGCTATCGGCCGATGCATGCGTTGTCACTGTTACGCCGCAATCTGTGGATTTATGGTCTGGGTGGTCTGATAGCGCCTTTCATCGGCATCAAACTGATAGATATGTTGCTGACTTTGCTGATATTTAAATAAAGGTGATGAAAATGACTTGGTTACGTTCTTCTGTTGTATTGTTGATATTCCTGACTCTGATTACTGGCGTAGCTTATCCATTGCTGGCAACGGGTTTGTCAGAGCTGATGTTCCCTTATCAGGCACAAGGTTCTATGGTGGAACAAGATGGTCAGGTAGTTGGCTCTGAATTGATTGGTCAACCCTTCACAAAAGATATCTATTTCCAAGGGCGCCCTTCCGCTACCGCAGACCACCCTTATAACCCCCAGTCATCCGGTGGCAGCAATTTGTCTGTCTCCAATCCAATACTGGCTGATGAAATCAAACATAGAGTTGAGCAACTGCGCAAATTTAACTACCAACCAGACATTCCAGTGCCCGTTGATCTGGTGACCGCATCCGGTAGTGGCCTTGATCCTCATATCTCGCCCGCAGCTGCTAACTTTCAAGCCCAACGTGTCGTTGATGCACGCCATTTACCCGTTAAAGTGATAAAACAGTTAATCAGAGATAATACGGAAACACCCCCATCAGAATTTCTCGGTGAACCGGTTATTAATGTGTTAAAACTCAATCTTGCTCTGGATAATTTGCAAAAGAAAAAACAGTAAGGCTGGAATATGGATCAACACGAACCACAACGTCCTGACCCTGATGAATTACTGACACTGGTTAATGAGAAACAGCGCGGTAAATTAAAAATCTTTTTTGGTGCCTGCGCTGGCGTGGGGAAAACTTATGCCATGTTACAAGAAGCTCATAGATTGCGTGCTCAAGGGCTGGATGTGGTTATCGGTGTGGTAGAAACTCATGAGCGGCAGGGAACTGCCGCTTTGCTTGATGGTCTACCACAGCTGTCACCTAAACAGATGCACTACCAAAGACGGAAAATCACCGTCTTTGATCTTGATGCCGCCATTGCCCGCCATCCGGCTATGATTCTAATGGATGAACTGGCCTTTAGTAATCCTCACGGCAGCCGCCATCCCAAACGCTGGCAAGATGTTGAAGAGTTACTTGAAGCTGGAATAGATGTGCTAACGACCATTAACGTTCAGCATCTGGAAAGCCTTAATGATGTCGTTGGTGACATTACCGGCATCCGAGTCAGAGAAACCGTTCCTGATCATATCTTTGATCAAGCTAATGAAATTGTGTTGGTTGATCTGCCTCCCGATGATCTGCGCCAGCGGCTTAATGAAGGCAAGGTCTATATTCCCAGTCAGGCAGAACGCGCCATTGAACACTTTTTCCGTAAGGGCAATTTGATTGCATTGCGAGAGCTGGCTTTACGTCGTACTGCCGATCGCGTTGATGATCAAATGCGTGCATTCCGCGATACACAAGGACATGAGCCGGTCTGGCATACCCGCGATAATCTTCTGCTATGCATCGGTCACAGTTCTGGTAATGAAAAACTGATCCGTACCGCAGCCCGCCTTGCCGCCCGGCTAGGTTGTATCTGGCATGCAATTTATGTTGAAACGCCAAAACTGCACCAATTGCCAGAAGGTAAACGGCGCACCATCTTAAAAGCGCTCAGATTAGCGCATGAATTGGGGGCTGAAACAGCGACACTCTCCGATCCAAACAAAGAAAAAGCAGTATTACGTTATGCAAGAGAACATAACCTTGGCAAAATTTTGATAGGCCGTCGTTGTGAATCCCGCCAGCAGCTGTTTGGCTGGAAATGGTTGCCCGGTTTTGCTGACCGATTAGGAAAATTAGGGCCAGATCTGGATTTGGTGATTGTCGCCCTGGAAGCGCGTGGTCAATGGGATAAAGAACAGGACAACCGCCCTGTCAGTGAAAAATGGCAAGGACAAATTCAAGGTTGCCTGGCTGCTATCACTCTCTGCACGCTTATCACCTTGTTCTCCCGTACTCTACTGCTAACCCTTGATAAAGCTAATCTTGTCACGCTTTATCTGCTTGGTGTCGTTATTATCGCGCTATTTTATGGACGCTGGCCGTCAGTCTTTGCCGCTTTTATTAATGTCATCAGTTTCGATATTTTCTTTGTGCAACCACACTGGTCTCTTGCTGTCACGGATATGCAGTATCTATTGACCTTTACCGTCATGCTAATAGTGGGTGTCGTGGTAGGAAACCTGACAGCGGGAATCAGATATCAGGCGAACATTGCCCGTTACCGCGAACAGCGAACCCGACATCTGTATGAAATGACCCGCGAATTTAGCCGAACACTGAATGAAGAGGATATTGCCCGGACCAGCTACCATTTCCTTGCCAATGGTTTTCAGGCTAAAACCGGCCTATTTTTACCCAATGATGATGGTGAATTGCGCCAGCTCACAACAAATAATGGCGGTCATATGTTGATTGATGATGCCATTGCGAAATGGAGTTTTGATAAGAATCACCCCGCAGGCGCGGGAACCGATACCTTGCCTAGCGTACCTTATCAATTACTGCCAGTGGCAACACCTTCACAGACTTTTGGTGTACTGGCTATTGAACCCGCCTATTTACGCCAGCTACTTATCCCTGAACAGCAGCGATTACTGCAAACTTTTACCCGATTGATTGCCAACGCACTAGAAAGATTACAACTCTCCCGTCAGGCAGAATTGGCTAAATTGGATACAGAACGGGAGCAATTACGTAACTCACTTCTGGCAGCCCTTTCACACGATTTACGTACCCCTCTGACGGTGCTTTTCGGTCAGGCAGAAATCCTGATGCTAGACTTATCTGCTGACGGCTCTCCGCATACTAAGCAAGTGAATCAAATCCGTCAGCAAATTCTCAGCACTTCCCGTCTGGTCAACAATTTGCTGGATATGGCACGTATCCAATCCGGGGGTATTCAACTCAATCTGGAATGGCAATCACTGGAAGAGATCGTCGGCAGTACCTTGCGTTCACTGGAATATGCGCTCAATCGTCACCCGGTCACCGTTTCCCTACCATCGGGCTTATTGCTGCACTGTGATGGCAGTTTACTGGAACGGGTTTTTATCAATCTATTAGAAAACGCCATCAAATATACGGCTGAACAAACCCCATTGGGCATTAAAGCAACAACAGAAAAAAATCAGATTCACATTGAAGTTTGGGATGCCGGCAACGGCATTCCACCACAACAGGAGCAATTAATTTTCGATAAATTTTCCCGCGCCCGCAAAGAATCCGCCATTCCTGGAGTCGGCCTTGGATTAGCAATCTGTCGCGCAATTATTGAAATTCATAGTGGAAATATTTGGGCTGACAACAACGAAAAAGGTGGAGCAAGCTTTCACTTTGTTCTACCGTTAGAGAAGCCACCTGAGATTGAAGAGCTCACTGAGGAGATGTGACTATTACCAATAACAGTACCATCTTAATTATTGAAGACGAAAAAGAGATCCGACGCTTTGTTCGGCTAGCGCTGGAAGGTGAAGGCTGTCGCGTATTTGAAAGTGATACGCTGAAACGAGGTCTGATTGAAGCAGGAACCCGTAAGCCTGATCTGATTATTCTTGATTTGGGATTACCCGATGGTGACGGTATTAATTTGATCCGTGATCTGCGCCAATGGAGTTCAATTCCAGTTATTGTTCTCTCTGCCCGTGATACAGAAACCGTTAAAGTGGCGGCACTGGATGCCGGCGCTGATGATTATCTGAGTAAACCGTTTGGCATTAGTGAATTGTTAGCAAGAGTCCGGGTCGCCTTGCGCCGTTTTGCCAGAACCAATCAGGAAGAATCTATCGTTCATTTTTCTGATGTCACTGTCGATCTCATTAATCGCCGGATAACTAAAAATGAGAAAGAACTACATCTAACTCCCATTGAGTTCCGTTTGCTGGGCGAATTACTAGCAAATAGCGGTAAAGTACTCACCCAACGCCAGCTACTGAATCAGGTTTGGGGTCCTAATTATGTCGAACATAACCATTATTTGCGGATATATATGGGGCATCTGCGACAAAAACTGGAAACTGACCCAACAAGACCAAAACATTTGCTCACTGAAACCGGCGTTGGCTATCGTTTTATGCCGTGACTCGCTCCCATTGCTAAGTCACAAGATTCTGGTTTTCAGCAACCCGCTTTTGAAATATCGCAAGCCTGCATTTATTTATTGCGTTTTTCAGTGCATATTAGCTGCAATTCACTGGAGCTAAAATTCAGAATAACTGCAAAGTTTGAACAAATCTGTAAGTTCATTATGAAGATATAGTGAGATCACGGGGTAAGAATATTCTGAATTAATAAAGGGGAAATAAATTCCCCAAAGGTGACGCTGTTTTTAGCCATTTCCAGATGGCTAAAACTCACTCATTTAGATTTTCCAGTTCCACCCGGCGCTATAGATAAGATAATGAACATGAGCGTTGTCAGTATTAACTCTCTCACCTCTTTCATCCAAAACATCGTTATATCCATAAGGCAGTATCATACTGGAGCTATACTGATTGCATAGCACTTGAATGTCCTTTATCGCCTTCTCAGCGGAATATTTTGCTGGTAAGTAACACAAATATAAATAGTTACTGGATGAGTTATAAATATTTTGAGGGATCTTAACCCAATCTCCCCCCGGACTTTTGTCTTTTACAGTAATAAACTTCAACTCAGTGATGCAATCTTTATTATCAATAGCGGGATCATATTTTGCTTTATGCATAAAAAGACAAATATTTATCTTGTCCTGGTAATTCAGCCATGTTTCTGAACCTTTACCGTTTTCTAATCCAATATATCCTTCAGGAGGAGAGCCGTAATTCCCAATACCAATAATAATCTTATCAATATAATCCGCATGCACACGTCGTTTAGCCGACTCCGCCGGAGCCCAAACAGTTTCAAAATGCTTTTTAAGCTTGGCCTTTTGTGTTCTGTCTGAACACAGTTCCCAAATCCCCGTCAAGGGGTTGGAGTCTGCAAAGTTAACTAATTCAGGGGCATTGGGAACACTGGCTTTCCAGTCTTCAAAGGCTTTTTTCGCTGCAGCTATTTCTTCTGCGGAAGGTTGTTCTGAGCTTGTCGCGCTACCAAAAGGATCAAATCGAGACAAGTCACCGCCAATGGCGTGGGTTTTTATGTTGGATGCTGAACGAAACTTCTTTATATCCTCCTTAAATGAATTGTCTGTACGAACAGAGAGACCGATAAATCCCGCAAATGAGGCTGCGGCAACCACGTCAAAAGAGTTTGTTAGATTCGACGTATATTTGTTCGTAGATGATGAATATTGCGCGCAGCCACCCATGACCACGCCACTCAGAAAGTGAGAGCCCCAAGTATTAAATAGGTCATTCATATCCTCCTCAGTATCCGCCTTATCAAGGGCCGTTTTAACACTCTCTTTAAGAAACTCTTTTAACGCTTCTGCTGAACTTTTGAGTATATAAAGATCATAAGTATACTGAATGCGGGAAAACGCATTTTCAAAAGCCGTCAGACTATCTGTATCAAAATCGACTTTCAGTGATGCACTAAAGAATAAATAGTTACCTTTAATGCGGCTTTTACTGGAAATACTGCTTTGATATGACTCAATAGATTCGCCTGATGCATTGGTATATTTTAAGTCCCCGACACTATAACAATCGACATAATAAGGGACTTTTAGGGTTTTGCCGAGAATAGTGATTTTTTTGAAATTATCTTCACTTGAGTTAACTTTCCGCTCATCGAAAAGCGAATTCATACAACTTCCCACATTGCAATATTTACCAAAAACATCATAACTTGTGCCGATCATTTCAGCACCAGCTATAACAGTATCATCGAATAGGGACAGTTTTCGAAAATAATTTCGGCCACATATTTCGACATCTCTTTCGCTGTTTTCCTGTTCTAGTGATTTTCCTGTTTTATCGTTAGACATAATGGAACCTCATATTGATAGGGAATAAATTGACAATAGATATCGCCGCATTCTGGATGAGGATTCGGAGTTTAATACCTATATACCTGTTATCTTTCAAGTTGCCTCTTTGTTGGTGGCACTCACCCCGGTCACAGAGTTAGCTATGCTCCCGGGGATTCGCTCCCTTACCGTCGCGATCCATCTTGAAATCTATTGGGTATAAAAAGAATAGAGTAGAAGTGAGAAATATCAATAAAGTGATGGTAAAAATAATAATGTGCGCCCTGAAATAGATGCTATTCGACAATAAAACAAAATTACCATCAAAAGTAATAATTTGTCATATTATGTATTTATAAACTTAATTTACCAGCGCCATTCAGTTTATTTAAAATATCAATCACTATCGACAATATCATGTTTTTTCTTTAAATTCATAGCGAAAAATTAGCATATCATTTCTTTATTCATTATTTCCACATTGAATATTCATAACTATTAATTTGCAAATTAAAACAATAGGAATAATTTTACAAAATAATTAATAGACGGGATATATAACAATTAAATTGTTATATACCTGTTATCTTTCAAAGGGCGCCAAGATCTGAATCCTGACGCCTCAAGTTTACCTAACACATATTTTCAGATAAATAATGGGCCACGGATTCTTCGCGGCAAGAACCGATAACATCAGCGTGAGGAAGCGCTTGTTTAACCCTATCATGCGCAGTTCCCATTACCACGCCCTTAGCCACCGTTGAAAGCATTTCCACATCATTCATTCCGTCGCCAAATGCAATAGTTTGACTGATTGGAATGCCAAGAAACTCAGCTAACTGAGTTAAAGCCCATCCCTTTGAAACAACACTATCCATTACTTCCAAACACCAAGGGAATGAGAAAGCGATATTGGTACTATCAGAAAATAGATTAATTAAATGATGTTCTAATTTAACCAACTCATCATGATCTCTTCTCTTATGAATGAAAAAAATTTTTTCAACCATCTCACAAGGCATTTCATCAGCTGATTTGACTATTGGACTAAAATTATCATTCTGATTAAAGTCACTGAAACTATGGTGTATTTCACTGGTTAACCATTGAGAACCACAATACATATTGATCACTAAATCATTATCCGCCTGCGTCTCTTCAATCAGTTGTTTTACGATGTGGCTTGGTAGATATTGTCTGATATCCAGGTTCTTACAAGCCGTTGTTAATCTGGCCCCGTTAGAAGTAATCAAGTGTATCGGTATATCAAAGTCATCCACAAGGGAACTTACATCCGTATGATGCCTGCCAGTAGCAAACACAATTTGCTTTTCCATATTTGATAAATCAGTTAACACCTGGCGGGTAAACTTACCAATCGTATCCCCTTGAAGTAAAAGCGTTCCATCAAGATCTGTAGCAATAAGATTATACATTAGCGTATTCCAATACAGTAAAAACAGTTATTATCTAAAATTTACTAATAAATTCAAGAAATAATTACTTATCAATATCATGCTTTCTTCCAAACTATAATTAATGTTTTCACAGTAGATACTTTTTAATCTGGTATATTTAATTTTTTTAAAAATAGAAAACAGAATCTGATTCACCATTGAATACGCGTAATGATTATTTACTCATTAGATGAAACATCGGCGATAAAAACTGGAAACCATCCAACCAAATTAAAATATCTACTAACCGAAATGATTTATCAATTTTAAATAAAAATCCGCAAAAAACCATTACAGCCGATTGCGGATTTTTTTAATTGAATAACATATTAACCGGCAGCAAAAACCTGATTAACAATATTCAGTGCTTCCTGTTCAATCTTTTCCCTATGCTCAGGGCCAAGGAAACTTTCACAGTAAATTTTATAAGCTTCTTCTGTCCCCGATGGGCGGGCCGCAAACCAACCATTCTCTGTCATCACCTTCAAACCACCGATTGATGCTCCATTACCAGAAGCTTTCGTTAACCGGGCGGTGATTGGATCACCCGCAAGTTTGTCCGCTTTCACCATGTCTGGCGACAGCTTGGCTAATAGCGCTTTTTGCTGATGACTTGCCGACGCCTGAATACGGCTGTAGCTCGGTGTACCGAAACGGGCAGCTAACTTATTGTAACGCTGCTGTGGGTTTTCCCCTGTCACTGCCGTCATTTCTGCCGCCAGCAAACACAAAATAATGCCGTCTTTATCCGTGGACCATGGCGTACCATCGAAACGCAGGAAAGAAGCGCCAGCACTCTCTTCACCACCAAAGCCCAATTCACCTTTATGCAGACCGTCAACAAACCACTTGAAACCAACCGGAACTTCCACCAATTCACGCCCCAAATCGGCCACGACGCGATCAATCATTGCACTGGAAACCAGTGTCTTACCTACCGCGACATCTGCTGACCACTGTGGACGATGGCGAAACAGGTAATCTATTGCCGTTGCCAGATAGTGATTTGGGTTCATTAACCCCGCAGGAGTCACAATACCGTGGCGGTCATAATCAGGATCGTTTGCAAAAGCCAGATCAAACTTATCGCGCATTGACAGCAAACCGCTCATTGCCCAAGGGGACGAGCAATCCATGCGAATGACACCATCGTGATCCAGATGCATAAAACGAAATGTTTGATCTACCTGATCGTTAACCAATGTCAAATCTAAATGGTAGTACTCACCAATACGCTGCCAGAACGCAATACCGGAACCACCCAAAGGATCAATGCCGATTTTCAACCCTGCCTTCTGGATAGCAACCATATCAACCACATCCCCAAGCGCAGCAACATACGGCTCCACTAAATCTTGCTGGTGTAGATATTCACTACTCAATACTTGAGCAAATGGCAGACGTTTAACGCTTTTCAGACCTTCTTCAAGCAACTCATTAGCACGACGTTCAATAATCGCGGTCAGATCAGTATCTGCGGGGCCACCATTAGGCGGATTATATTTAATACCGCCATCTTCCGGTGGATTATGGGATGGCGTAATAATAATCCCATCAGCCAACTCTCCCCTCTGGCGGTTATAGCAGAGGATGGCATGAGAAATCGCAGGCGTTGGAGTAAACCCGTTATTTTCCTGCACAATCACATCTACATGGTTAGCCGTCAGTACTTCCAGCACAGAAATAAAAGCCGCTTCTGACAAAGCATGAGTATCTTTACCCACGTAGCAAGGGCCATTTATCCCCTGCTGCTTGCGCACTTCTGCTATTGCCTGAACAATGGCCAGAATATGGGCTTCATTAAAACTACTACGCTGAGAGCTACCACGATGGCCGGATGTCCCGAATTTAACCTTATGCAGCGGATTTTCTGGCTGAGGATGTAAGGTGTAATACTGCGACGTCAGTTGTGCTACGTTTATCAGATCACTTTGGCGGGTAAGCTGCCCCGCTCGCGAATGAATTGCCACTTTAATTTCTCCTGGATAGCTGCACCGTTTTGCCTATTTCGCAGCGCAGCTTTAATCAGTTAAATCGTGCCACACACCTTTTCAATAAGATTGGCTGAGAATTTCATATCCTGCATAATTTGCTCAACCATATTACGCTTACGGTCAGTATTGGTGTTAGTAATTACCCAAAAAGGTGTACCTGGAATGTGACGTGGTTTGGTTTGTTTACCACTAGCAAGCAATGTCTGTTGATCACCGGCAAAATAAACCCGGGTGCGGCCATGCATCTCATCGGTAGTCTGAGAAAAACTTTCGCTGTTCAAACTATATAACGTGGACAAGATCAACATAAAACGATCAACTGATTTTTTCTTCTCAGCATAATCATCTGAAAGCAGCAATTCACGTATAACGCGAACAGAATCACGCGGGCGGGCTACTGGCGCTTTCTCCACAGCGCTGGCAGACTGTGCACTTTGTACTGGCTGTTCGGCGTTAAAATTCAGCATTCGCCGTAAAATATCAGATGCACTTTCACCAATATGCTGTGTATGGCTGGCAATATAGCGGTAAAGGTCTTCATCAACTTCTATTGTTTTCATTTCTATCCAGTACTGTTCTAAATAAAAAATTTAGCTGGATTATAAAGTATAAATAGGGAAAACAAAACAAGTAAAATTTCAATAACTTAAAAGTATTTCCGTGGGGAAAACAACGTAACAAAATAGACTCTTTTCATCTAAAACAAATCAATTAGTTACATAAAATTTCAGAAAATATAATCAACCCAAATTTGCAGCGGCTTCAATTACCTTTCAAAACCGCTGGAGAGTAAGAAAAACCCAAGTAACAATGAGCATTTGGTCACTCCGCGGCCAAAAAACGATAAAAAGGATTCATTACAGACATTCGTTATTTACCTTGCATGTCTGATTTGTCAGAAAAGTAAAAATAATAAATGCAGGTTATAATATGCCATTCAAGCTGACAAAAATACGGATTCAGATGGTGATAGACAAGCCTGGAGTCATAACGCCATGTTGGACGAATTACTGTTTAAACGGAAAATAATATAGTGGGTGTTTCCGAATTCTGAGGCCAATACCCAATCGGCCCAAAACTTAATCTAGAAATAAACTGTTTTTCACGATGAACAAGGATATTTTTATATTCTTTATTTATCGTTATGAATGAACTTCCTCTGTGGAAATAAAAAATCCGAATAAAATATCAATTAACACTGTTATCAGTTAACACTATAGAAAATTTATTAACACGTTCGTAGCTTAGGAAACCAAGGCGGGTTACTTACTTCGTGGGGTGAAATTGTTATTCAATCAATGTTGTTTCATTTCTCAATAATTTCCCAACGGTGGATATATAAATTTACGATATTAGCAGCTGGATAGCGCATTATACTAACGTCCACCATACCATTCAGACTCAATTGAATCATCAGGGCATTATCTATGTCTAACAGAAAATCGGCCAACAACGGGTTGGGTAAGATAGCCAATATCTCCGGTATTTAATGCCAGCGGTGTTATCTTAGAAATAAGTTATTTTTATTATTTTATCCTTATATAAGATTGCCGATAACTCAATCTCTATTGAGTTTGTAACACTTTCTTACAAAATTTACTGTTCATAAATTAAAAAAATGAAAATTTTTCTTGCCATTTGGTGATGATTTAATAATCATAACTTAAGTTCCATCGTATGGTCAGTATGAAGGAAACTTCAAACTCCGTTCCCCTTGTTCAAAGGGATTAATCTGATAGGGATACATTTCTGTATTCCTGTCGTTCAGCTCACTATTGTCACGGCTTTTTGTCTGTGGGATAGGATTTTTACTACCTTATTTCTTTGGTAATGAAATCAATCATTTTCATTTCTGGCGGGATATCTATGTTGGTTTCATCAGCACAGGTGCTTTTCTGAGGATGAAGGTGATTGATAGACGGGCAGAGGTCTTATGAGACTTTCAATCCATGATGTTTGGGTTACGCGCCTATATGTAATAGCAAGCAAAGGAAACAACACTGATGAGTACATTAAATCCGCTAGACTGTTTTGATTGTAGAATACTGAAACACTGGGTGGAATTTCAGTTGGTGGATGAACAAGGGAAACCCTTGGTCAATATGCCTTATGGCCTGATAAGCAGGGGACTGCCGGATCATGTGCGCCGGGGGAAGACGGATGGTTTCGGGGTACTCCGGGAAGAAGACCTGTCAGCTTATCCCGTGAAATTGTATATCCATGCCCAATCGCTGGCGGATGAGATGGAACAACGGCCATTGCGAGAAATACGGGGAGAAGAGGCATCGGTGGTGAAACCAAAAGCCGAAGCTGAAGGCCATCAATATCGTTATGTGACTATCGGGCAAATCAATGATGGGCTGCCGGTGATTAAAGGATGGGACCCCAAAGATATCCCACCCCCCTATCATTTTCCTGATCCGGAACCCAAAGGCTATCAGGTCCATCCGTTAAATCAGCGATATGTATTGGAAGTGTGTCCATTCCGGGCCTGGGTTTTGCTATTGCATCATCAGAAAGAGTATTCCATTGTGAATGCCTATAATCAGTGTTTGATGAGCGTATTGGCTTATGCGGGCGGGGATGTTGATATTGAAGGTTCTGTTAAACATTTTTTTAACCGGCAAATGGTGGATGTTTCCAAACTGCCTTATCAGGTGGAAAAAGCGTCGGCGGCACCTGTGGTTTATAATGTGCCATTTAGTGAACGTTATACTCAGGTGGAGTTTATTGATTCACAAGCAGGGGATCATAAACAGGGTGATACCAAACTGTTTTATGCTGCCAGTAAGAAAGATGTGATTATCAGTTGGCGGGGTACGGCTACTCTGGAAAATTACCTGACTGATGCCACCTTCCAGCCATTGGCTTTAAGCTGCGATGATGACAAAGCATTATGCAGTGGGTTTATCCATAGTGGTAAAGTGCACAAAGGATTTTGGGAAGCGTTTAATTTGGTTGGAGAGTTAATAGTCCCCAGTGATAAGGATAAAAAAGTATTCAGTGACATTATTAACTTAGTTAAAAACAAGCGATTATTTATTTGTGGCCATAGTTTGGGAGGCGCGTTGGCATTATTGCACAGCGCACAACTGAAAGAACATAATCCTTGTCTCTACAGTTATGGGATGCCAAGAACATTGACCCGCAGTGCGGTAGAGGAATTGTCTGCCATTACCCATTATCGTCATGTAAATGAAGATGACCCGATCCCTTCGGTGCCTTTTGAACAGGATATGGATAATAGATTTTTTAATTACTGGGTGCCGGTGGGATATGAATGGGCAATGATAAAGTTGTTGCCACCGTCACCGATTGTTAAAGCCATTAAACAAACGACTGACAGTAAAGAAATCTATTTGCATCATGGTAAGGTTGTTCATTTTTTTCAAGCCAACAGTTGCCCGGAATGGCTGATTTCCGCCAGGAATGCCCTCCTTATAACGGCTGTGACCGAAGAAGTATTGAATAACACCACTAAGCTTTATTTAATTCCTGAATTAAACCCGGAAACAGAAAAGGATTTTTCTCTGGCCGGTGAGCGGCAAAATGCGTTATTTAATCAGCTCAGTCAACAAGAAAAAGATAAACTGTTTGTTGAAAACAGAGGGGCTGATTTAAAAGGGGGATTTGGCTTTTCTAATCATAGCTCGTATAAATATGCGGGTTATATAGATGAGCGCCTCAGAGAGTTATGCGAACCGGATAAGATTACGGTCTATCAGGACAGTCAGCGTCAATTTAAGGCGACAATGGATAATGATAAGATGCTTATCCCTGACAACATTTACTATCGTAATCTCTATTTTCTGGAGATGGACAAACAGTTAATAAAATCACTGACCGTCAGCCAACAGGAAGAACAAAGCACACTGGCCTTACAACATTACTGCGATAAGAAGGAACTATCAGTATGAAGATATTGAAAATAATGTTGCTCTTATTATTTCTCTCTTTTATTTACTGGGCGTTTGGTGATACCTTTTTTAACTGGCTATTTCCCTTTTCATCTGCCGGAAAGGGGCCGTCAATTACCGTGGAGGGTGTCGCGCCGAAATACACCAAACCGTATATATCTGCTTTGTATATCTCAAAAGACTGCCTTAAATATCAGTTGGATGCGGGTATGTCACCTTTTAAAGTACCAACTTATAACGGATTGCGCCTAGATGTAAAGGCAGACCCACAAACCGGTTATTTTCAGGCTAAACTATCCCCGTACAATAACAGGAAAACCGAATCATTATCTGACCCGGCTTTCCTGAACGGCTAACTTATCAATCAATTTATTATAGTGTTAGCTAACAAACATTGGTACTAAAGACCGAATTTGTCATCGGTAAGTTAAAACCAACTCATTAATTTATTTAGCATTTAATGCTTGGTTTAATTTATCTTCATCAAGCTGACGACAACGTTTTGCTACTACGATAGTTGCAACTCCATTGCCAATTAGGTTTGTTAAAGCTCTTGCTTCCGACATGAAACGATCTATGCCCAGAATCAACGCCAACCCTGCTAATGGTAAATGCCCAACAGCAGAAATTGTTGCCGCTAATACAATAAATCCACTACCTGTCACGCCAGCGGCACCTTTAGAGGATAAAAGTAACACAACCAATAATGTTATTTGATGCACGATATCCATATGAGTATTTGTTGCCTGTGCAATAAATACGGCTGCCATTGTCAAATAAATAGAAGTTCCGTCCAGATTAAATGAATATCCTGTCGGTATAACCAAACCAACAACAGATTTCTGACATCCCGCCTTCTCCATTTTATCTAACATACGAGGTAATACAGATTCAGAAGAGGATGTGCCCAATACGATTAATAATTCTTCTTTAATGTAATTAATAAACCGGAAAATATTAAATCCTGTGGCTTTAGCTATTGTTCCTAAAACAAATATGACAAAAAGAACACAGGTGATATAGAAACAAACGATTAATTGCCCTAATTGAACTAATGTACCAATACCATATTTTCCGATGGTAAATGCCATTGCCCCAAAAGCCCCCAAAGGCGCTAATCGCATTATCATATTGATAATACCGAATATCACATGAGAGAAACCATCAATAATATTAAAGATTGGTTTTCCTTTATCGCCTAAACGATGAAGTGCAAAGCCAAATAACACCGCAAATAACAAAACCTGCAAAATATTACCACTGGCAAATGCCCCTATTACACTGTTCGGAATAACGTCAAGCAGGAATGCAATTGTGCCTTGTTCAGACGCTTTCTCCGCATATATAGATACAGCCTTAGCATCTAATGTGGATGGATCAATATTCATCCCTGCACCAGGCTGCATAACATTGACAACTATCAGCCCAATAATCAAAGCAATTGTGCTAACTATTTCAAAATATACCAGTGCAATAGCGCCTGTTTTACCAACAGCTTTCATACTTTCCATACCTGCAATTCCTGTCACAACAGTACAGAAAATAACAGGTGCAATAACCATCTTGACTAATTTTACAAATCCATCTCCCAACGGCTTCATTTCTGTCCCAAGCTCAGGATAGAAATGCCCCAGAAGAATACCGATAGTTATTGCAACCAAAACTTGAAAATAAAGACTTTTTAGTAAATTTTTTTTCACTATTAATTCCTAATCCATAGTATAAAATCAGATTCTATTTATTCTTATTAGAACAGTATGATTACTGTTTAATTTACCTTATGTATTAATTTGTACAAAATATAACATAACCATTAATCATTTTTTCACAAAATTTTAAAACCAACACACAATTTTTTAAGATATAGATCACATAAACACACAATGAATAACCATACTAAAGTGACTGAATCAATAATCATCTCACAAGTTATTTATAACTTCCTATTTAAAAATATTTGTTATTTGAAGAGTTTTTATCTTTCAATCCATTAAGCATTACTGTTGGAAAATTAACAAATTTTTGACACCTTGAACATTTTCAGAACAATTTAATTAAAAAAGATTATTAACTATAATTGCATTCTGGTTGCTTTTTCGCTCTTTAAGCAACAGTATCCCTGACAATATGTAGCATGACATTTAATACCCAGAGGAAAAAATTTTTCATCATGAAATTAGACAGCCAGCTAAATTATCATATACAAGTACCGGAAAATCCGGTCTCTACCACACCTGTTGTATTGATCCACGGTTTATTTGGTGATCTAAATAACCTTGGCGTCTTAGCCCGTAATTTACAGCAATATTATCCAGTCATTCAAGTTGATGTACGCAACCACGGTTCATCCCCGTGGGTCAATAACATCGATTACCGCGATATGGCTCAAGATATTATTTCTCTGCTGGATCATCTGAAAATTCAGTCAGCCATTATTATTGGTCATTCAATGGGCGGTAAAATCGCAATGACAATGACCGCACTGGCACCAGAACGAATAGAAAAAATTATCCTTATTGATATAGCACCTGTCGCCTACCAGGTTCGCCGCCATGATAAGATATTTACAGCATTAAATAAAGTCACGAAAGCGGGAGTTAAAACCCGTCAAGATGCTATTGAAATTATGCGGGAAGATATTCAGGAAGAAGGTGTCATTCAGTTTTTACTAAAATCATTCCGTCAGGGAGAATGGAAATTCAATTTACCAGTATTAATCAATCAATATGAAAAGATTATTGGCTGGCAGGAAATTCCCGCATGGCCTCACCCCGCTCTATTTATTCGTGGTGGCCTTTCTCCTTATATTCAGGAAGAGTACCGTGATGATATCGCCAGACAATTTCCACACGCTAAAGCTTGGGTTATCGCCGATTGCGGTCATTGGGTTCACTCAGAAAAACCAGATGCGGTTTTAAGAGCAATTCATCGTTTTCTGAACACTGATGTAGGATCATGTGAGAAACAAAAAATCAGTTAGTTAATGATAAAGAACGGCTCACCTACTCTGTGAGCCACTTCATTATTTTATCCCAGAACTATGGGAAATGAACGCTCTTCTTTTTAAGGTCAACATCCGACATAGTTGAGCAACGATGCTTAAACAAACCGTTCGCAATGAGCTGTTGATGACAATAGGGATATTTTATTTAATATTATGAATATTAGATAAAATACAGAGTTAATCTTATCTGGTGAATAATGCAAGATCTATAAACCGGCGAAGACGAATGTACTTAATTCGGATTCTTACTATTTAATTTAATTAAAAGGGGTTTTCAGCGAAATCATCGGCATTATTTCGTGATTTCCATCACATTTTATTAAATTAATGGGGGATGAATTTGTCTGACAATCAAGACACCGCAGACTTTTTGTTATATCTTTTTACCTGAATATAAAATGGATAGCATGACTGATTGTGTATCTTTATTGATGACTATGAAGATACCCCCCTTAAATATATTCAATTTTAGTTATCAATTCAGTATTGCTGTTAATTCTACCTGATTGATATGACTGAATGATTGAATAAAAATAAGACAAAAAGACATATATGGATAATCACCCACGTTGTCGGTTCACTGAAGGCAGCATTATGTTGCCGGCAGGCTATCAGGAACAGACCGTAAACATCATTACCGCACCCGATGCTCCCGTACTCAACATCTCGCGCGACTCGTTGACCGAAGGCGAAGATCTCGCCAGTTACCTCACCCGCCAGAAAAGTCTGCTGAAAAAGGGTCTGCGTGACTGGCAATTACTGGAAGAACAACCTGCAATTCTGGGTGATAACCTGTTGCAAGGTATAGCATTGTTCTCCCGTTATCGTCCCCAAAAAGGGCAGCAAGTCTATCAATATCAGGCGGTATTCCTGTCAGATGAGAAAAAAGCGCTGATTTTCACGCTATCATCCCGGCAGGTATTCACCGAGGTTCAGCGGCAGTGGCTGGATGATTGCCTGAAAAGTTTCCAGTTCTAAGGAGGGGATACAATGCCAGAAGCGGCGCGAGTGGGGGACACAATCGGTCATTCCAGTGCCATGGCGGGATTGATTGCGGGCACAGTCATAGGTTCATTAATTTCAGCTGCCGGGGGAATTTTATCAGGCGCCCTCTTTGTCGCGGGGTTGGCCGCATCCTGTATCGGGGTAGGTGTTTTGCTGATTGGCGCCTCTATTGCGGTGGGAATGGCAGCGGGATATTTAGGTGACATGGCGCGTGATGCCTGCGTCTCTGCGGGGGCCTCCTCGCGAAGTCCCTGCGGGGAAATCAAGGAGGGTTCCCCCAATGTTTCTATCAACAACAAACCCGCTGCTATAGCGACACGCAGTCAGGTGGAATGCAGCAAAGAGAACGGCATTCGCCAGATGGCGGAGGGTTCTGATTCCGTTTTCATCAATGGCTATCCTGCGGTGCGGGTCGGAGACAAAACGGTCTGTGATGCGGCAGTCATGACCGGTTCATCTAATGTCTTCATCGGCGGGGGAACGGCGCAGACGGCCCAAATTGTGCCGGAAATCCCCCCATGGGCGTATACCGTTTCCGATTTAACGATGTTTGCGGCAGGGTTAATCAGTTTCGGTGGTGCGGCAGCCAAAGGCCCCGGCGCTTTGCAAAAGCTGTTCAGCAAGATACCGGGGGCGGATAAAATCCGCAAAATCGCCTGTCGGCTGGGTCCGCTGGCTGTGGCTGTGCCTGTCGTGGGGATTCTCATGAACCCCGTGGAAGTCATTGCCGGACAAAAGTTCCTGAACGATGAGGACGAGCTGGATTTTGTGCTGGAGAGCGAACTGCCGCTTGACTGGCAACGCAGCTACCTGAGCAGCTATCGCTATGACAGCGTACTCGGACCGGGCTGGAACTTGTTCTGGGAAAGCCGCCTCACGCGCGTGGAGGACGGGTTGCTCTGGCGTTCCCCTTCAGGGAATATCGTGCCATTTCCTGACGTGCCGGCAGGGCACCGCTGTTTTTGCCCTGACGCTCAAAGCGACCTGATACACACACCGGCAGATACCTGGAAAATCCGTGATGCTGGCGAACAGGTTTACCATTATGCGGAGTTCGATGATAACGGCATTAGCCGCCTAAGCCATATTCGCGATAATGTGGGTAACGAGCAGCGCTTCCATTACAATGAGCAGCGTCAGATGGTCAACATCACGGGCAGCGGCGGGCTTAACCTGCACTGCGATTACGTGATAAGGGAAAATGATAACCAAACGGTTTCCCGTCTCACCGCCGTCTGGCGCGAACTCCATGATGGTCAGCGTATCCCGCTTTGCCGCTACCACTATAATGACCAGGCGCAATTGACCGGGGTCAGCCATCGTAATGACCCTCTCCAACGCCAATTCGGCTGGACTGAACACGGTCTGATGGCCTGGCATCAGGATGCGCGGGGGTTACGCTGTGATTACCAGTGGGAGCAGGATGAAGATGGCTTGTGGCGCGTCACTGCCCAACAAACTAGCGAAGGGGCTGGTTTTCGGCTGGCATACGATGACGAGAACCTCACCCGTACGGCCCACTGGCATGACGGTACCCGCACGGTGTGGCTCCTCAACGACGCGCACCACATCATCCACTGTCTCGACCGCACAGGCACCGAACATCATATCCTGTGGGATGAATTTGGCCTGCCGAACGGCTACAAAGATGCAGACGGTAATACCCGCCTGAGTGAATGGGATAAGCATGGTCGCCAGCTGAGTTTCACTGATGCTAACGGCAACCAGACCCGCTGGCAGTACGAAAATGATACTGACCGGCTCACCTTTATCTTCTGGCCGGATGGCACGGAAACGGCGCTGACTTACGATGACGTCGGGCGACTGGTCAGTGAAACCTCGCCACTGAAACAGACCTCGCACTACCACTATATGCATCGTCACACGCTGCGGCCTGACCGGCGCACGGATGCTAAAGGGGGCGAGAGCCAGTTTCTGTGGAATGCGCAGGGACAGCTTATCCGCCATGCGGATTGTTCGGGTCAGTCCACGATATGGAGTTATGACCGGGAGAATCGGCTGGAAAAAGTCACCAATGCCCTGATGGAAAGTACCCGCTATCACTATGATGATAACGGTCAGCTGGCTCAGGTCACCTATCCTGATGACTCCACCGAACAAATGACGTGGGACGAGGCGGGCCAGCTTATCAGCCACCAACGCAATCAAAACCCGCCCCGTCATTGGGAATATAACGCGCTGGGTCAGGTCGTTTGTGTCACTGACCGGCTGCAACGGAAGGTGCATTATCGCTATAGTCCCGAAGGCCATCTGGTCCGGCTCGACAACGCCAACGATGGCCGTTACCTGCTGAACCGTGATGCGGAAGGACGATTAATCGAAGAAATCCGCCCCGACGACACCTTAATCCAGTACGAATACAACGTAGCGGGCTTGCTGAGCCTTGAACGGCGCATGGGTGACAAAGTATTCAAGTACCCGGAGCATCGGGTACACCAGCATTATGATGCGGCGGGTCATCTTATTCAGCGGGAAACTCACACGGACACTTATCAGTACCAGTGGGACAAGATGGGCAGACTGCTGGAAGCCCGGCGCGAACCTAATGATAACGGTAAACAACTGGGGATAGAGTCCAACACGGTGCGTTTTGATTATGACGCACTGGGGCGGGTCACTCGGGAGCAGAACGGCGACGACAGCCTCCAATTTGACTATGATGAACTGGATAACCTGACCGCACTCACATTGCCACACAGTGGCACCTTAAGCTGGCTTTACTACGGCTCGGGTCACCTGAGTGCCATCCGGCATGAACAGACACTTATCACTGAATTCGAGCGTGACCGTCTGCATCGTGAAACGCGCCGCACACAGGGCAAGCTGTTCCAACTTCGTGATTATGATCCACTAGGACGCTGTACCCACCAGTATAGCCTGCCGTTGAAACGGACCAATACAGAGCCCCAGCCCTATCTTAGCGAAGGCAAGCCGTGGCGGGCGTGGCTCTACAACCCACAAGACGAATTGCAGGTGATGGAAGATCATTACCGGGGCATGATCGAATATCTCTATGACTCTGAAAGTCGCCTGAAAAAAGTGACGCATTGGGGCAGCGCTTATGATGATATGTTGTGGTATGACCGAGCGGATAACCTGCTGGAGCAACCCCAGTCGATACTGAAACGTGAGGCGGAAGAACGGGGGCTGGGCAAAACGATGGAGCCGCAGGGCGACCGCCTGAGCCACTGGCGCGAATGGCGCTATGAACATGACCCGCATGGCAACGTTATCAGCCGGGCGCATGAGATGCGCGAAACACAGCATTATCGTTATGATGGTGATAACCGCCTGACGGTGGCAGTTATCGGCAACACAACAGCACGTTATCACTATGATGCTCTGGGGCGGCGTATTCGCAAAGTGGTGAAAATCGGGATTGATGGACTGGCGCGTTATGAACAAACCGATTTTGTCTGGCACGGGCTGCGTCTGTTGCAAGAGCGGGATGCGAAAAGTGGCGAAATCCAGACCTACTGCTACGAATCCCATGACAGCTACACCCCGCTTGCCAGCATTGTCACGAAAGGCGCCACACACAATTACTTCTGGTATCACACGGACATCAACGGCGCGCCACTGGAAGTAACGGATGAGGAGGGTAAAATTGCGTGGGCGGAAAAATACAATACTTTCGGTGAACTGGGTGGCATCCCGTTGGATTACTTCACCGACCCGGCCCGGTCATCATGGAGTTCGCGTTTCAGGCAAAACCTGCGTTATGCGGGACAATATTTTGACAAAGAGACGGGGCTGCATTTTAATACGTATCGGTATTATGCGCCGGAAATTGGCCGGTTTATAACGCCTGACCCGATTGGATTAGCAGGGGGTCTGAACCTGTATGCGTACGTGCCGAATCCGGTGTCGTGGATTGATCCGCTGGGTCTTGCTGGGTGTAATGCCCAATTTAATTCCAGAAAGGCAGCGCTTAGAG